>JAESQE010000046.1 GCA_016765335.1 Planctomycetaceae bacterium | reverse complement strand
GATGGACGGCTACACCGCAGCCATCCAACTCAATAAATGTGGTAAAACCTAAGGCCTTGACCTCTGCCTACAGCTACTGCCTGTAGCTAGCCGTGTAGGCCGGAATAAGTTTTTACGATGTTCCGGCATGGGAACCAAACAACTGCCGGGATTTTGCTTCTAGAAGCTCTTCAGCAGTGCAGGGTCCGCTAAGCCTCTAACTCTCCCTTCGTAAGGGGGGGGAGAATCAATTAATAGAGGTTTCCTTTAATCAAAAATACTGGTGACTATCGTTCAGAGACAATTGCGAAACTGATGAAGAGTTCAGAATCGGTATTGATTTGCGAGACTGTCTTTTCCGTTGACGGGCTTGCTACCGGGTTGCTGCCGCGGGCGTAGACCATGGCTACATAGGTTCTGCCGGTACGTGGATTGGTCGCAAAAGCGATTCCACATTGTGTCACATGCGAGTTAAGCAAATTGCGTCTGTGGCCACTGGAGTTAATCCACTGCCTGAGTGTCGATTGGGCAAACTGCCTGTTTGATTTGCTCCTGCGATCCCGGCGGTAGGCAATGTTTTCCAAAATATTCCCACCTCTGTAACCGGCACTACGCACTCGTGAACTGGGGCTGCGTCCATCTGCGCTGTGACTCATTCGTCCTGTTCTTGCCATTACTCCGGCTAGTTTTTCACATGCCTGGTTCAATCTTTCATTGAGAACCAAAGGTCTACGATTGTATTTGCGACGATAAACGTTTGTTTGTTCGAGCAGACTCACTCTAGTGGTTACTTCTGCTGTAGTCTTCTCAGGCTCCGTTTTTTCAGCATCCGTTTTCTCGCTTTGAGGCTGTTTGGTAGCAGGCTTTGTGTCATCTGCTGAGGCTGTTGCCTTGATGACAACAAAAATTGAAAGGAGCAATAAGAAAGGAATCAATACTTGCTTATGTGATCTTGCGGTCTTTTTTGAACTTGTCGCTGGACTTGTAGTGGTAGCCATCGAAACTGCACTGCTTTCTTTTTTCTTGTTTTTCTGGTTATTCTTGAAACTTGACTCAAGTATTGCGCGTAGGCTACGCGAACTTCCTGGATTGTCAATCCTTCCGACCTGTTCTATTTTTCAGGGTTTCGGGCAATCGAGCCTTTTCGGCTCTGGCCTAAACTTCTACAATCCTTTTTGCAGTTGAGATTTGTGTTTTGTGGGGTCCGCAATTGCGGGCCTTTTTTAATCGAATTTTCAAGACAAATTGGCTCGTACATCGAGCCTTACGATATCTTACAATGGATTGGTGAGAGAGTGGCGAAACGGAAGGCAAGTACATCAGGCAAAGCACTCCAACCGGAGATCAATCGCATTGGTCAAATGGTTTGGGGGCGGCTTTCACATCGGAAATCTTCGATATTTGATCGGCGATGGATTGATGATCGCATCATGAACTGGGCGATGGCAGACGAATCGATCAAGGTACAAATGTTTCGATTTGTCGATGTTTTGCCGATGCTTCTAGATCACGAATCGATCAATCGGCATTTGCATGAATACTTCGAAGAAGTTAAAGAGCATCTACCCTGGGCTGCTCGATTAGCCTTGAACATCACAGATGGGAATCATGTGTTGGGGCGAGCGTTGGCGATTAATGCGCGGACTAATGCCCGGCGTATGGCGGAACGCTTCATCGCTGGAAGCAACATCGAACAAGTGACACAAGCGGTGCTGAAAATCCGTGATTCCGGATTTGCTTTCACGCTGGATCAACTTGGCGAAACCGTCCTTTCGGACCGCAGTGCAGATGCCTATCAACAGGGTTACCTGGAGTTGCTGGAGAATCTTCCGAGTCGGTTATATTGCTTGCCTGAATCTCAGCAAGTCGATGCAAATTATCTGGGGCCAATTCCTCGCGTCAACATTTCGTTGAAGCTCTCTGCGTTGGATGCCCATTTCAATCCGGCTGATCCTCAAGGAACAACCGAGCGAGTGCTTGATCGATTACGCCCTATTCTTAGAGCAGCCATCGAACATCATGTATTTGTTAATATTGATATGGAACAGTTCTACTATAAAGATCTGACGTATCAAATATTCCGCGACGTATTAATGGAGAAGGAATTCCGTGAATTCTCTGATGTCGGCATTGTCTGTCAGGCCTACTTGAAAAGTGCAGAAGCAGATTTGAAAGATCTGTTGAAGTGGGTCAAAAAACGGAAGACACCAGTTACTGTTCGGCTTGTTAAAGGAGCCTACTGGGATTACGAGACCGTTGTTGCAGGCTTGAGAAACTGGCCAGTGCCCGTGTTCGAACAGAAGTGGGAATCTGATGCAAACTTCGAACGACTGTCGCAAGTTCTGTTAGCAAATTACCAATCGCTGCACCCTGCGTTTGGAAGTCATAATTTGCGTTCGATTGCCAGCGTGCTTGCCACTGCTGAGCAGTTAGAGGTTCCCAAATCAGCATTCGAACTACAAATGTTGTACGGGATGGGAGCTGACCAGGCTCAAGTTTATTCTGAACTTGGTTATCGAGTGCGAATCTACATACCGTTTGGCGAACAGATTCCCGGGATGGCGTATTTGGTACGTCGGCTACTGGAAAATACATCAAACGATTCCTTTTTAAGGCACAGTTATCAGGAGAATCTTTGCATTGAAGAACTCCTGAAGCAGCCAGCCGCAGAAAACGGGACAAGCCAGCCCACAAACAAAAAACAGCCAGAAGAAGTTCCACAGAAGTCGAATGAGAGTGAAAGTATGAATACAGCCAGTGTTGATCAAGAAGTTATTGCATTCGTAAACGAGCCTTTGACTGATTTCAGTCGGGAAGAAAATCGACAGGCGATGCAGGAAGCACTAAAGATCGTTCGAGAGCAATTTGGTCACGAATATCCGGTGATGATCAGTGGGAAATCTTACGAGACCCGCCAGCAACTGACCTCACGTTGCCCGTTTGATCAGGAATTGGTTGTTGGTCGAACTTCAGCTGCAACAAGTGATCTTACAATCGAAGCCATCGATGCAGCCCGTCGGACTTTGCCCGCCTGGTCAGCTATTGATGCCGATCATCGTGCAGAGTATCTGGATTTGGTTGCCCGCGAGCTTCAGCAACGCCGATTCGAATTGGCTGCCTGGATGGTTTACGAATCTGCCAAGCCGTGGAAAGAAGCGGATGGAGATGTCGCCGAAGCGATCGATTTCTGTAAGTATTATGCAGAACAAATGCGGCAGATGGATGGCTCGATTCCCACGAATTTACCCGGCGAAGAAAACGATTATTCTTATCGTCCTCGCGGTGTTGCTGTGGTGATTGCTCCCTGGAACTTCCCGTTGGCGATTCTCACCGGAATGACAGTTGCTTCCATTGTGAGTGGAAATACCGTGGTCATGAAACCGTCAGNAAAGTCGCCCATTATTGCAGCCAAGCTGATGGAAATTTTCAGAACCATTGGTTTGCCCGATGGTGTTGTCAATTATCTACCCGGTATCGGCGAAGATATCGGTCCGGATTTGGTCGGTAGTCCTAATGTCGATGTGATTGCTTTTACTGGCTCACGAGAAGTTGGGTTGGAAATTAATCAGCGGGCAGCTGAAACAGGCTCAGCTCATCAAGGCGTCAAACGAGTCATTGCAGAGTTGGGTGGCAAGAACGCAATTATTATTGATGACGATGCCGATCTGGATGATGCTGTTCAAGGAGTCATCGAAAGTGCATTCGGGTTTTCCGGTCAGAAGTGCTCGGCTTGCTCGCGTCTGGTTATCGTTGAAAAAATCTATGACGAGTTTTTGGATCGACTTCAAGCAGCTGTCGAAAGCTTACAGATCGGGCCTGCTGATCATCCAGGGACGCAGCTTAGCTGTGTGATCGATTCGCAAAGCAGAGATCGAATTCTTGAATATATCGAAATGGGAAGCGAAGAGTCAGAACCACGATTTGCGATAGAAATTGATGACGATTTACAAAAGCAACGCACCTATGTGGGGCCACATTTGTTTGTCGATGTTCTACCAGATTCTCGGCTTGCTCAAGAGGAGATTTTTGGGCCTGTGGTTGTCGCGATGAAGGCCAAAGATTTCAGCGAAGCGATCAGAATTGCCAATGGCACCGATTACGCTTTGACTGGTGGCGTTTATAGCCGAAGTCCTGTCAACTTGAAAAAAGCTCGCAGAGAATTCCAGGTCGGCAACCTGTACCTGAACCGTCCTTGCACCGGCGCCTTGGTAAATCGCCAACCGTTTGGCGGGTTCCGTATGTCGGGCATGGGAAGCAAATCAGGCGGCTGCGACTACCTGCATCAATTCCTGATCCCGGTCAACGTCACCGAAAACACCATGCGAAGAGGCTTCGCCCCCGAAGAGTAAGAGGCATAATGACCGAAGTGATTGACGCCCCCGCCTCGCCTATTCCGACCTACTTCAACTCTCGGCAAACATCAAAGGGAACCTCTAACACGAAAAATCTTCCGCCACGATGCAGGCCGGAATAAGCGAAGCGAAATACCGGTNGTTGTTTGGTCCTCATGCCGGAACATCGTAAAAACTTGTTCCGGCCTACACAGCTTTTGAAGCCCTTGCCACCCTCGAACAACTAGGTCGCGGCACCGCAAAACTACTCGCGGGTGATCAGGTGGAGTCTTAATATCATTACCAGTCCCGCTAAAAACAGGGTGCCACGGCTCTGTGAGCCGTGAAAGTCTCAGGTGAGCAGTGCGGCCAAGAAGCGTGAGGTTGGCTCAGGCATCTGTAGAGATTCTGGAGAANCGNTTTTATTNNTTGAGGACATTAAGAAGTCACNTGTTCAAAGNNTGATCNGCANGGCTCANAGAGCNNTNGCACNCNNCATCTTCCCGGAGTGATTGACTCGAAAAAANCTCATGNTTCATTCGANAACCGGGTAGCTCAGACGATCCCGTCCANGGTCGTNTNAGTGCCGCAGNCACCCGAGGTTGTGCCAAGTCGCTTGGCTCGCAAATCAAATCTTTCGATCCGTGCAAACAGAATCCCCAAACCGTCTCGCTGTTCAATCGCCCCAAGGAACCCGCAGCAACAATTCCTCGGGTTGCTACGCAACACAGACGACCCTGAACGGGATCGTCTGTGCTACCCCTCTACGATCAACTTTTAATCAAATAAACGAGGTCATGCAATTCACAAAGCTGCTGCTCCTGGATGATTGACACTCTCACCATATTTCTTTTTGCGTTGGGTTGGACAATTTGTTCTTGCTGAATCATAATTGGTTGGTGTGTGGTGAGTCTTGATTGTGGGAAAACTTAACGAGTAGAAATGTTTGATATGAGTAGTGCTGTCCCTTCTTCTGATTTAGGTTCGCATCAGTATGTTGAGCGCGTGGTGAATTTGCTGGACCCTGAGCAGAATCAGCTCTTTGGCATGTCCGAGGAGCAGGCGACTGAAATTGTTTGTAGCGGCGATGTCGAACAGATTCGCAAAATTGGTGGTCACTTTGCGATCTTGGCTCGTGAGGGAAAGCAGATCCGCATGGCTCGTTCTTTGGGGCGACCAATGCGATACTTTTTGGCTAAGCTGACCGCTGGGCCGTGTTTGATTGTGGCTGAACGGATCGATGAAATTCGTGATCATCTCCAGCAAGCAGGCTTGCTCGATCAGTTTCATCCTTCTTACACACGCATGGTGCCTGCCCATCATTTGACAGAACTGCAATTGATCGGTTGCCCGGATCCGAATCCCAGATACGAACGATACTTTGCTCCACAGCGAAATCAATTAAGCACCGACCTGGATGATATTGGTGCGCAGTACATTGGCAAACTAGCAGAATCCTGTGATCGTTGGCTTGATCAATTCGATACTCGTGAACCGATTGGCGTGATGTTTTCCGGAGGGATCGATAGCGGAGCGGTCTTTCTGGTGTTGTATCACTTGCTGTTGCAGCGAGGAGAGTCGCCAAGTCGATTGAAGGCGTTTACGTTGACTGTGGATGGTTGTGGTTTGGATGCTGAGCAGGCAGCTGATTTCTTGAAGCAACTCGATTTGCAATTGTTTCTGGAAGTGGTTGACGTGCCTGCCAGTTCGATTGATTATCAGCAGGCGATTCGTGTCATTGAAGATTACAAGCCGTTGGATGTGCAAGCCGGGGCGATGGCGTTTGCGTTGTGTAAAGAGATTCGTCAGCGATATCCCGATTGGACCTGGCTGATTGACGGTGACGGCGGCGACGAAAATCTGAAGGATTATCCAATCGAAGAGAATCCAGAATTAACCATTCGAAGTGTCCTCAACAACACGATGCTTTATCAGGAAGGTTGGGGAGTGGGGGCGATCAAACACTCGCAAACTTATTCGGGCGGGCAATCTCGCGGGCATGTGCGGTCTTGGGCGACTGCTAAGGAATTTGGCTTTCGCGGTTTCAGTCCGTTTGCACTGCCCGATGTGATCGAAGTTGCAGAAGGGATTCCTTTTATTGAATTGACGCAGTGGGATCACGATAAGCTGTATTCTCTGAAAGGAGAGATTGTTCGCAGAGGCGTCAAAGCAATCACTGGGTTGGAGATGCCAACTTACGAGAAACGTAGATTTCAGCACGGGGTTGCCAGTGAGGAAGAGTTTTCTCGTTTGTTCCCGAAAGATCAATTAGCCTACCGACAAGCGTTTGCAGAGATCTATGCGTAAGTCTTTGCCTCAATTTACAGATGCAGATATTCTGTCTCGGCGGACTGAAAAAAACGCAACGGATTCCAGTAAGCCGTATGCATTTCTTGTCGAGCAGGAACGCAGTGCATCGGGAGAAATTGGAAACGTTGTCACGTTGTTTTTGACGAATCGGGAATGTCCTTTTCGTTGTTTGATGTGCGATCTATGGAAGAATACGCTGGATCAAACGGTCCAGCCTGGTGAGATTCCGCAACAGATACAATTTGCACTGTCTCAGTTACCCGATGCTAAATCGGCCCGTGAAATCAAACTGTATAACAGCGGAAACTTTTTTGATCGAAAAGCAATTCCAGTTGAAGATTACGCAGAGATTGCGAGCCTTGTTCGTGGCTTTGAAAAAGTGATCGTCGAAAATCATCCGCTGTTGTGCACCGATGATTGCTTGACGTTTCGGGATTTGATTGCACCGGCTCAATTGGAAGTGGCGATTGGGCTGGAAACCTGTCATCCCGAATTGCTTAAAGTCCTCAACAAGAAAATGAACCTGGATGATTTTGAACGGGCCTGTGACTTTCTGAACAGAAATGGGATTCAAACACGGGTCTTTCTGTTGCTCAAGCCTCCTTTTCTGAGTGAAGCCGAAGGAATTGATTGGACGCTGCGGTCGATGCAATACGCTTTTGATCAAGGGGTTGGCTGCTGTTCGATTATACCTACACGTGGGGGGAACGGCATGATGGAGTTGTTGGAAAAACAGGGAGATTTTTCCCCGCCTCTGGGCAGTTCCATCGAATCTGTTCTTGAACTTGGGCTATCGCTGAAGCGGGGGCGGGTCTTTGTTGATTTATGGGATGCGGATCGTTTTTTTCCTTGCGGGCATTGCAGAGATTCGCGAGTAGATCGCCTGTATCAGATGAATCTGACGCAATCAGTGTTGCCTGAAATTGTCTGTGAGGCTTGTTCAAAATGAATGACGAAAGCTTTTACGATGTGATCATTCTTGGTTCTGGAGCAGGGGGGAGTTTGCTGGCCGGGATTCTTGCACGAAGCGGCAAGTCAGTTGTCATGATTGATCGTAGTGAGCACCCTCGATTTGCGATTGGAGAATCATCAACCCCAGCTGCTGATTTCATTCTGCATTCTCTTGCGACAAAATATAATTTGCCAGAGCTGTTGCCTTTGACCTGTTTTGGAGAATGGAAAAAAAAGTATCCCAAGATTCTGTGTGGCTGTAAGCGGGGCTTCAGTTACTTTTGGCACGGTGCCAAGAAACAGTTTTCTCCTGGAGAAAATCATCAACGTGAATTGTTTGTGACCGCGAATTCTTCTCGAGAGCAAGCAGATACCCAGTGGTTTCGACCGGATGTTGATCACTTTTTAGTTGATGTTGCAGTCAAGCATTCAGCGAAGTTATTCCAAAACGCAAAACAGTTGGCGATCCAGCATCTGGACGAACACAACTGGTCGGTTACATTTCTTCAACAAGCCGTTTCTGAAAAAGTGCAAGGTCGTTTTATTATTGATGCAACCGGGGCTAGTGGCGTTCTCTTGGATTCTTT
>JAESQE010000045.1 GCA_016765335.1 Planctomycetaceae bacterium | reverse complement strand
CAAGCCAGGCAGTGGCACCCGATTTGAATTGGAGTTGAATAACAATTCGGCGGCTCGCCTTAGGAAACGTGTTGTAGTTCGCAGGGAGACTCCTGTTCGTCGATGCGATAATTTCCAAACTGAATGGAATAATTTTCGTTGAACCATTCTTTGAGGTGGCTTAACGACGAAGAGTCGTATTCTATTTCAGGTCGTAAAAGGTTGCCCAACTGTTTTTGCTGAAGCTCACCTTGTCTGACAATGACAGTTCCTGCTTTGAAAACAGCTTGGGGACGCTGGAACATTTCCGTGATGTTTTCCTGCTGTTGGTAAACGGTGATATCTGCATCGGCTCCAACCCCCAGATGCCCTTTGGATGAGAGACCCAGAATTTTGGCAGGAGCAGCTCGGGTAATGATCGCAATTTCGTTGAGTGTGTACTCGCGGTCCAGTTCGTTTAATGGGCAACGCTCAGCCATTTTTTCTGGCATGCGAGAGATCATTTCCTGACGGAATTCTCGATCCATTAACAGGTGAATGATTTCCGGATACTTTACGAATGCACCGCCATTGGGGTGGTCGCTGCTCATGGCTACTTGCCAAGGGTTGGGCATGCGCAGATACCATTCCAGCCCGATGGCCCATTGGGTAGCGTGAACCAGGTTGCGGTACGGTTTGAATTCGCCGGGTATCACTCCGCAACTGGCTTCCTGTTCGGTGTCTGAAGTGTACCAGCGGCTGGATGTCAATTGCTGTAAGTGCTCCGCAAAGGGCGCATCGCCTGTGATTGTCATCGCTTCGCCGGGGCAGACGTGACCAACATCAACAGTGATTTCTGGATGACTACTTACATATTCGACAAGTCCTTGGACACCGGACGCAAACGAAGAGGGATCATCGGGATCTCCTGCGTAACTGTTGAATTGCACATGAGCGAAATGACCACGATGCCCTTCTAACGATTGCATCGTGTGCAAAGTTGTTTCCCAGTTGCCGGGGAATCCGAGGTTGTTGCAGTGAATGTGTACTGCATGTGGCAGTTGCAATTCATCGACTGCTTGTGCCAGGGAGTGAACAATCTGACGTGGCGAGACGCCGAATTCAGCGACCGGTTCGTCAAGTTCTCGTAATGTTTTACGGCTGATTTGCTTCCAGTTTTCGACGCCTCCCGGGTTGACAATTTTTACTCCCAGAGCATGCACCGAGTTGAGCATCCAGCCGCAATAATCACGAACGGCTTCCTGTTCGCCAGTACGAATTTTATCGAGCACATAATGATTATTTCCGAACAGGCTCAAAAAGGCTTTGTCGAGATATGGCGTGAGGGAAAATTCATGGTGTGCCAACCGGGCAGAGAGGCCGGGGATTGCAGCATCAACAGCCGTGGTGTATCCCAGCCCTGCAAACAGCTGTCCGGTCGCGATGCAGTTCGGGACAACGGGAGCAGTATCATTGGTTAACTTTTGATTTGCACGATTTCCATTCATTCCTGCCAGAAAACCTCGTGCGTGATTGACCTTCGGCCCTGCAATATGACAGTGCATATCAACGCCACCGGGCATAACAATTTGGCCTGAAAGGTCGTGATTGACGACTTCAATTTGTGTTTGATCACTCGGCGGAGAAGAAATTTTTCCGCCATGAATCCATAAATCACGCACTTCGCCTTCGACCCCGTTTGCGGGATCATAAACAGTTCCGCCTCGTAAACATTTCCAAATCATTCGATATTCTCTTTGAATCAAACTTGTTGATTATAAAAAGTAGTTTAACTCCCCCCTCTTACTCCCCGTTGGCAAGAGGAAGAACCGTTTTTCGGAGGTTCTCTTACGNCTTTTCGGCGACACCAGAATCCAAAATCATAATTTTCTGCCAGATTTTCCGTGAGAGTCCCGTTGTCAACGATTCCAATTCGTTGACCGAACTGACTGCTTCGCCATCGGGAAATCGTTCAATGTATATTGCACCCACTTTCCCAATGAGAGACAGCATTTCTGATGAATAGTCGAGGTAGCGGCCCAGTTCGAATCTTGTGTAAAGTCGTTTGGGAGACGAAGCTGTATCTTTTGTTGTCGGCTCGCCCATGACTTTTTCTGGATCTTTAGTCAACTGGTGCATGTCAATAATATGTGCAAGTGACCGCAAACGATGAATGGCAGTTAAAGCTCTTCGTCTTTTGACTCGAACTTCGACAGTGAACAAAAAGAGTACCGCAGCCCCGATTAGAATTAAAACATTAAACAGGGAATCTGCCAAGGTGATGATGTCTGCCAGTTCCAGATTTCCCCAGGTCCAACGACTTTCTTTGACCAGTATGGCTGCTAACGCGATTGAGGCTACAATCACCAAGTAAATGAATATTCGTAGCCCCCACATGGGCCGGGCAATTGCCAAGGTTGTCTGGCGGGCATCTCGGGAGATTTTCAGCAACTCTTCACAAACCTGAGCCAATCCTGCATGAGGAAAACGTTCTTCAATACGATTTTTCAATTGCTGAGTAGTATCAAGAATTAAATCCAGGTTCAAATTATGATAATAGCCCTGCTTTTCCACTGGCTTGGGCTGTTTTGCTGCTNATTGCGATTCCGGCGATGGTTTTGACAGAGGTTGCTGTGTCATGAAGGATCTCTATATGATTAAAATGTTCTGGTTATTATCAGAACGCAAGCCGATTATTATAGTTCATTCAATTTTCAAATAAGTAACCAGCTGAGCTGGGAGTGTCGTTTATGTGTCGATTGTTTTTGGGTGCGATCTTAGTTCTATTCATTTGTCCTGTTCTTTCGGATCACATGCTTAGTGCAGCTGACCCTTTTGAGCAACAGCGACTACGCCTGGTTAAAGAATACGTAGAAAAGGAAGGAATTACGAACCAACGGGTACTCAACTCTATGCGACAGACGCTCAGGCACATGTTTGTGCCTACTTCTCGCAGGGCATTAGCTTATTCTGATCAAGCACTTTCGATTGGGCACAATCAGACAATTTCGCCTCCTTTTATTGTCGCTTATATGACTCAGGTTCTTGATCCACAGCCTGAAGACAAAGTTCTGGAGATTGGAACGGGCAGTGGATATCAGTCCGCGGTACTTTCGCCTCTGGTGAAAGATGTTTATACGATTGAAATTGTAGAACCGTTAGGAAAAAGGGCACGGGCAACATTAAAACGACTACATTATGACAACGTGCATCCCAGAATTGGAGATGGATACAAAGGCTGGCCAGAACAGGCTCCGTTCGACAAAATCATCGTTACGTGCTCTCCCGAAAATGTGCCACGCCCTTTGATTGAGCAACTTAAAGAGGGTGGAAAAATGATTATTCCACTGGGCCAAAGATACCAGCAAGTTTTCTACTNGTACGAAAAAAAACAGGGCAAACTAGAAATCGTCAAACTCGAACCGACTCTGTTTGTTCCGATGACTGGACAATCTGAAGAGTTGAGAAAAGTAAAGCCTGATCCCAGTAATCCTAAATTGGTTAACGGAAGTTTCGAATTGGACGAAAACAGCGATGGCATGATTGATGGCTGGCATTACCAAAGGCGGGTCACGCGAATTCAGGGGGATGCACCAGATGGAGATTACTATTTGGAATTCGAAACCGACCAACCGGGCAAAACTTCTCATATGGTGCAAGGACTTGCAATCGATGGTCGTCAAGTGAAATCGTTGAGTGTTTCAGTGGATGTCCAACTGACCGACTGGGCACGTGGACCTCGCGATTTCGAACGCCCTGGCTTGATCATTTATTATTACGATCAGAACAGGCGCCCGTTAGCTTCACAGCGAGTTGGTCAGTGGACCAGAAGCAACGATTGGCAACATCTGAATCATCAGATCGCCGTCCCGATCAAAGCGAGAGAGGCCATTGTGCAGATTGGTCTCAACGGTGCCAGCGGAAAAGTGGCTGTTGATAAAATCAACCTGAGGGCCTTGAAACCGTAACATTAAGTGGTTTCGCCCCTGTTCCCCACGAATAATCGCTGGGTTATTTGCCGTCTAGCACGATGGCGTCTTCTAAGACATAAAGTTGCAGCCACTCGTCATCAATATAGATGGGATCGATTCGCAATGTGCCTTCGACATCGAACGGACGACCTTGAATGTAACTGGTTGTGACTCCCTCTCGAAGTATCGTGCTGATGCGGTCATACACTTTGGGGGTTCGTCCAAAGCAGCAGATTTCGTTATCTCGAACGTGCTGAAAGTAGGTAATTCCGCTTTGCGAAAGGGTTGGAAACATGAACCCACGAATCTGAACCCGCTTGCCTTCAAGTCCGCTGAGCCATGCTGGAAACATCTTCGGTGCGTCTTCGGGGACAGGCTCCATGTTGAGCACTTTCATCAGATCGATGTCATCGAAACTAACCCGGACGGCATCCCCTGTACCTTCTTTTCGAAATGTTTTTTCCGGGATTAACAACTTAGGAATAAGTTTTTCGATTGGCAATGGTTTATCACCCGGAAGCAAGAATCCTGGGCGTGTCATTCCAGAGCGTGATTTGATTTGAGCAGCTGTGAGCGGGGAGCTACCAATATCTTTCTTGGAAACCATCGCAATAGATTCTGACTTTTTTCCTGATTCCTTCGGGTTATCGACATCTGACTTCTTTAGAGTGGAATCTGTTGGTTTTGCTGAAGGCTTACCAGTGGGCAGCTGTGTGACATTATTTTCCTGCATGTTTTTATCAAGTGCTGCAGGGTCGGCTGGTTGAACCGGGGAAACGGTAGCCGTTTTTTCTTCAGGAGGCGTTTCGCTTGGTGCTTCTGCGGGAGTGTCTTGTTTCTGGAACTCGATAAGTTCCTGCGAAGTCATCTCGTGATAAACGCCTTCATCAGACGGCGAGCATCCTCCCAAAAGTCCCGCTGTTAAAAGAGCGCACAGACGCAGCGATCCCAAAGAGTTTAAGGGCGAGTAAGAACTGAATTTTAAAATGCTGATTTTGATCGTTCGCAACGAATTGCTTCCAGTGCGTAAATTGGTTGGAGACCTTCGGGAGTTTTATCTTTGGTAAGACGAAGCGTACCAGCTACTGCAACACGTCCAGTGCGATAGTTCGTCCCTTTTTCATTTTCTACTTTTACAAGAATCATGTCGGTCGCCTTGGGTTGTCCGCCAAAACAACACTCGCCAGTATCCTTCAAAAGTAGAAACTGCCGTAACCCTTTTGTTTGCCGTTGTGGGTACATATACCCTTTGAAGAAAATTTTCTGATCAATCATAGCTGCAACATCAGGATGAAGTGCATATTGACCATTCTCAAATACAAATCCTTTAGAAGAAATATCCCGAGCAAAACTGACTCGCCGATAACCATCAGGCACTTCGGTATTGAATGCATGAACCTGAGAAACGGTACCAAGCGTTGCGAAGGTAAACGAAATAGCTAACGCAACCACACTCATTACACGACCGCTATACATGCCGTCTGATCGAGCGATCACTAAAAGAGAACTGAGGCTAACGCAAACAGCAATGATCGCGATTACAATCCCGACAGCTCCCAGCAAAGCAGAGCTAGAAACAATCGCCAAGGCTAAGCCAACAGGCACAAGAACAGGAGTGGGGCGATAATTGAACTCCCCTGACTGTAAGTCCTGCGCCACTATTGTGTTATGTGTTGTCACGGTAGACATTCTAGCCTCTATTTTACACTCAGCCCTACCTGCATCCCCCTGTTTTGAAGAGGGCGGACATCGCTGAGTTCTTAAAACCTATTTGAAACATCCTCAGAAAACTTGCATCACAACTTATTTCGATCAAACAAGTTGTAGCCAGAATCCCCAGTATGGTACCACCAAATCAACCGACTTGCTGAACTCCATCATACACCTTAGGCAATCATTTTTGCAATTTTATTTATGCTGTATACGTTCTGGTACGCAGTTTTTCTACCTGGTGTTGGGATTATCTCGAAAAGGGGCACATTTGACCACTTTTCATTGCAACTCGTAAGTGCAAAAAGCTACTAAATGAAACGATTAAAACGGCTTTAATGTTTTTGACGACTTGTTCAAATCTGCCATGTAGTCAAGTTACAAGAGAATGCCTGATTATTTGAACTGAAAGGGTAAAGCTGATTTTCCCGAATGCTCCGCTGGCAACAAAAAAAGCATCATTGCCATGCGTTGAAAACCGAATTTCAACGATAGAACCGCATGTAATCTGGGGTGTTGGGGATGCCTTTTTGCAACAAGTCACGTTTGCGTATTGGGCACTAAGCAACTGANTACCCTGCTGTGCATGATCGTAACGTTGTGCACAATTCCGTTAGGCAGATGAGATACCTTCATCGAAGCCCGACTATCAGTTTTTCTCCAATTTTCATGCTCAATCTGACCTATGTTAGATCGGGATGTTAAAAACATGTCAGTGATGAGTTCGGTAGCATCGGAGGGGAAAACCATGATGAGAAATTCTCAATGGGTCAGCTTAATTCAACGAGTCATTCAGTCTGCCTTTTCAATAAAAAAGCAGATCTCCTGCACGTCGATGTGCACAAGAAATTCTTCCAGAATACATTCGAAAACCTGCTCTCAGGTGACGGTGCTGGAAGCACTTGAAACCCGAATGTTACTTTCTGGAACTTCATTTGATAGTGAACCAGTATTACACGTGCTGCCAGTTGCGACCGAACAGCCAGTCGAAGGTGCCTCTGCGGAGGAAGGACTGACGGTCAATGCACCGTTAAGTGATACATTTTCACTCAATAGTAATATCAATGCACTGCATACGATTTATCTTGATTTTACCGGAAACACAACATCGGGCACCTATTGGAACTATGGCAGAAGTTCAAATCTGGTAACCGATGTTTTCAGTCTTGATGGCGACAGTGCTTTTAACGATACCGAACTACAACGTATTCAAAACATTTGGCAACGGGTCGCAGAAGATTTCATGCCATTTAATGTTAACGTAACAACCGCAGAGCCTCCGCAAAGTGATCTCATTAAAAGCAATTCTTCTGATACTCGCTGGGGTGTTCGTGTTGCAATAGGAGGAACCTACCAGGATTGGTACGGGAACAGTTCCGGCGGGGTGGCGTACCTCAATTCGTTCAATTGGACTACAGATACACCAACCTATGTTTTTTCAGAAACACTTTACAATAACGAAAAATATGTTGCAGAAGCAATTTCACACGAAGTAGGCCATACACTTAATCTGAGCCATGATGGCACTTCGTCCCTGGGGTATTATACCGGACACGGGAGTGGTGCAACCGGCTGGGCACCCATCATGGGGGTCGGATATTACCGAGAATTAACCCAGTGGAGCAAAGGGGAATATTCAGGTGCCAGCCAGACCCAGGATGACCTGAATATCATCACGACCAACAATGGATTCGGTTATCGAGCCGATGACTATGGCAACTCCCTGGCAGATGCGACTGCTTTAACCTTAGGGCAAAGCAATGTCATTACATCCCAAGAAGGAATCATCGAACAAAACACAGATACTGACTGGTTTTCGTTCACAACAACTGGCGGTGCTATCAACCTTTCTTTCGATCCGTTTGTGCGTGGTCCCAACTTGGATATTTTGGCAGAATTGTATAACGAATCTGGACAGTTAATTCTTACCAGTAACCCATCAACTCTTCTGGACGCCACACTTTCCGCCACTCTTGCAGCTG
The DNA here is from genome assembly GCA_016765335.1 of Planctomycetaceae bacterium. GTDB lineage: Bacteria > Planctomycetota > Planctomycetia > Planctomycetales > Planctomycetaceae > Rubinisphaera. The sequence goes on along the minus strand of JAESQE010000045.1, from coordinate 1,842 downwards.
GAACATACTATGTAAAAATTGATGGTATCGGAAAAGGAAACCTAACAACTGGCTATTCCGATTATGGTTCTTTGGGCCAGTATACCATTTCCGGGATCATTGAAGGGTTCTCCACAGGGTATAACAAGTTGAGTTTCGGCGCTTGGGATTCCACTTCTGGACTTTATTTTTCAGATACATCTAACCTCACCTCCACAACAACTGCAAATGCTCCTTCCTACGGACCCAATGGGCAAGGGCAAACCTTTACGGGCGATTTCGATGGAGACGGCGTTGACGAACTAGCGGTCAGAGATTCAGACGGTAATTGGTGGATTGGTGAAAATTCTTCAGGCGTTTTTCAATTCTCTCAATGGGGAAAATGGAGCAATACCAGTTCGATTCTAAATACACTTGTCGGTGATTTCAACGGAGATGGCAAAGATGACATTGCAGGACTGTATAGCGATGGTTCCTGGTGGATCGCGGTCTCTACAGGGAGCCAGTTTTTTAATCAAAGATGGGCAACATGGGGAAGCGCAGCAGCGATCCAAGAAACATTCGTTGGCGATTTTGATGGAGACGGCAAAGATGATATCGCGGGGCAATACTCTAATGGTCAATGGTGGACTGGAATCTCTACAGGCAATAGTTTCANCAACCAATTCTGGGCAAGGTGGAATGGTACGGGTGTAAAAGAACGAGTTGTGGCTGACTTCAATAACGATGGACGCGACGACATTGCATCTCTTTACGATGATGGGAGTTGGTGGATTGGATCCTCCAGTGGAAATAGTTTTGTTGGAAAGAAATGGACAACATGGTCGGCACTTTCACAAATCAAAGTAATCCGAACGGGTGACTTCAACGGCGATGGAAAAGATGATATCGCAGGCTTGTGGCAGAATGGGAATTGGTGGGTGTCAGTATCAAACGGAAGTACTTTTTCAAACCAGAGGTGGGGCCAGTGGGGGAGCCNCTCAAATTTGGACCAAGTGCTTGCAGGTGATTTCAACGGCGATGGCAAGGACGATTTGATTGGCTTGTATGCCAATGAGACCTGGTGGATGGCAGACTCTCAGGGAAACAGTTTTCAAAACGTTGCCCTGACTAAGTGGGCTAATTTCAGCTCGGGAAGCAGCTTCTTCAGTGGGAATTTTGATAGTGTCGCAGCAAGTCCCACCGTAATTTCAATCCAAGGCAACACCACTGTATCTCCGGGAGAACCGTTGGTTGCTCCCCCTCACTTTCTCGGTTTGCTGGCATTAGGAGCAAATAGTTCAGGCCACTCAAATGCAATCCGAACAGGAGAAGCAGGGCCATCTGGGTTGACCAGAGATGTGCAACTTCGTGATTTGGTTAAACGCTGGAGGCAAGTCGAACAAACCACAACGCAGGCAACATCGAACAAAGATAATAAATCTACGAATCAGAGTAACGCGAACCACAAATCCAGCAAAGCAGCAGACACTCAATCCAGCTCACAAGAACTGGTTGATTTTCTAGAGACGATGGATCAACAACTGCTCGATTCATCTTTGCATCACCTGAGCTAATACGCATTCGCATCTTTACCGTGGAATGCAACAGTTTCAGCGAACGCGACAGCTTCGTAGGCCGGGCTGACGCATTGCAAGCAATGTTTACGAATGACAATCATTAAATCAAGAATCTTTTATCTGCTCGACTGTGCTGGCATGCCGCCCTTTCTTTTTCTAATTTGAACAATTTAAATCATGTTTCAATTGTTACTTAGAAAGCCAGAAATATCAGATTAACCGGCTTGACGTGACACGATACGTACATTACCTTATGGCATGCGAATGTATTTATTCATAGTATTACGTTGATTCCGACATAAAT
>JAESQE010000044.1 GCA_016765335.1 Planctomycetaceae bacterium | reverse complement strand
ATATCAACCCGTTTTTTGCTGAGTTCGTACCATTCAATTGTTGATGATGGCGTCAACGCAGAAACCGTGAGTGCTGCGATGATGAGTGCCAAGAATGCATGCAAACGCAATCCAAGAATTCCCCCGACAACAATCACAAGCCCAATCGCCACAATCGCCAGAGTTGCATAAAAAGTTAACATGATGGTGCCTTATCGTTGTTTGATCTAATGGGAGCTTCTGTTAATTCAAAAAGACATTGCGGGCGGAGGGTAGACATTCTTGCCTGCCTTGGCTTGAGGCAGGCTCAAACAAAACAGACACCGAATGTCTGTGCCCCATTTTGAATTAATAGAAGTTCCCTAAAGACTGTTTGATTGTAAAAGTAGTTCACCCCCCTCTCACTCCCTCTTCGTAAGGGGGAGAACCCATTTCTAGAGGTTCACTTAAATGCCAGACTGTACATATCAGTGATTACTGATTGGCGAAAAAGCATTCTGAGTACCAGAGCCGGAATTTGCAACCAGAACTGATCTACACTCAAGATTCTTGATATTTGGCGGTTGCAGGGAAATGATCGGGTCTTTGTTCACAATCCTGCAAATAGGGCAATGAAAAGAGAGAATTCAACGAAACTTTTTCCCTAAACGCGGTGTTTATACTGTGTGTAGTCTCTTATTGGCTACGCATTAAAAGTTTAAAATTATTACAGGGCATTTTTTCCGGCTGTTTCGGACAGCGTGGAAGAGTTCTGAGAGACTTCAACGAGGACCAATCATGTACCTATTTAGCAGAAAATGGCTTGCAGCCAGCCCTTTTTTCATTCTGGCAATTGCTGTTTCTTCGTCAGCATGGGCCGGGGCGAACATAAATTTACGGAATCATGTCGCGGTCGCTCGTGAAGTGAATCAGCTGATTGATCAGGAATTGAAGGAAAATGGTCAGTCATTTGCAGAAGTTGTTAGCGACGAGATATTTATCCGAAGGGTCACTTTAGATCTCGCTGGACGAATTCCGTCTGTCAGCGAATTGACATTGTTCGGTCTCGATCCCGATCCTCAGAAACGAGACAAGCTCATCCAGAAGTTAATCGCTTCCGATGATTTTTCTGCCAATTGGTCCGCTTATTGGCGGGATGTCATTTATTCCCGAGCAACAGATACACGCTCAGCGAGATTTCAGGGAGTTTTTGAATCCTGGCTCAAGGAAAAATTTGCAGCGAATCGCCCTTGGGATGAAATCGCAACAGAAATTATTACCGCAACCGGTGATGTTCAAAAAAATGGGGCAACCGCGTTAATGTTTGCCCATCAAGGCGATGCCAAGGAAATTGCAGCGGAAGTTTCGCGGGTTTTCATGGGCATTCAAATTCAATGTGCCAACTGCCACGATCACCCCACAGATATTTGGACTCGTGAGCAATTTCATGAGTTAGCTGCGTTTTTTCCACGAGTTCGAGTTCGTCCTTTAAGAGATCAGACACCGCGTTCGTTTGAGGTTGTTTCCTTCAACAGCTCAGGGCGCAATCCGGGAAATTTTTTGAAGAACCTGAATCCACAACGCATGCTTCGGAATTTCGACAGCAACAATGACGGGAAAATTTCTCGCAATGAAGTGAAGAAGAATCCTCAATTTGCTAAGTTCTTTAATCGCATGGTTCGAGTTGCTGATCAAGATGGCGACAAGGCTTTGTCTGCAAAGGAACTGAAAGAGCTACCGAAGCTTGCTGGTAATAATAATCGTGGAGCAGCCGAGTACTTTATGGCCGACCTGGAAAACCCATCTGCCCGTGGGACATTGATGCAACCGGTCTTTTTTGTTAACGAATCCAAAGCCACCGAAGGGTTGCTGGACGTTGAACGCAGAGTACAAGCCGCGAAGTATGTCACAAGTGCAGAGAACCCCTGGTTTGCCAAAGCGTTTGTCAATCGAATCTGGGCAGAGATGCTCGGCCAGGGATTTTACTCCCCAGTGGATGACATCGGCCCACTTCGAGATCCAGACCACGAGCAAGCCATTACGTTACTGAGTGAAGCGTTCATTGCAAATAATTATGATATTAAATGGCTGTACCGCACGATTGCCAATACGTCTGCTTATCAACGTAATGGCAGCATGCCTTCGAGTGATCAGCAGATTGNTGAACCAATCGCCTTTGCTGTCGCGACACCAACCCGATTACGCTCTGAGCAAATTTTCGCATCGTTGATGGAACTCTCTGGTATCGAACAGAATCAAAGCAATGCAGTTGCTGGTCAGCGAAGAAACCGCAATAACACGAAAAGGCAGTTTACAACGTTATTTGGTTATGACCCCTCGACTCCTCAAGACGATTTGATGGGAACGATTCCGCAGTCATTATTTATGATGAACTCCCGTGTTATCGAGCAATTGATTTCTGCTCGGGGAACTAGCCCGCTGGCTCGCATCGTCCAAAAATACAACGACGATCAGGACGCATTACACGAACTGTATTTGCTTGTTCTCTCCAGAGACCCGAGTCAGAATGAGTTGAGAACCTGCCAGGATTATGTCAAACAAACTGATGATCGAAACGAAGCTTTCGAAGACATTATGTGGAGCCTGGTGAATTCAAGTGAGTTTATCAGCAAGCGATAATCGGAAATTAGTAAGCTGCGAGCAACCCTTAAAGAAAATTCTGGGAATTGAATTCCGGAACTTCTTGAATACATTTTGGTAATAAGAAAAATTCAAACCCCCCTCTCACTCCCCCTTCCCAAGAGGGAGAATCAATTTCCAGAGGCGACATTAAACAGGCACACAAACGTCATGCTGGGCATGGCTCAATATTCATACAGGAGAAAATCATGAATCATAATTTGCACGAAATAATGAAGAACAGCGGTGTTGGTCGCAGGCAGTTTTTGCATGCTGCTTCTGTAGCGGGTTTAGCTGCGGGAACGTTAGGGTTTCGAGATATGATCAGCTTGCAGGCTGCGGAACTTCGCAAGCAAAAGAAAGCCGTCATTGTGCTTTGGATGTCAGGTGCTCCGAGTCAAATGGAAACNTTCGACCCGAAGCCAAATCACGAAAACGGCGGCGAAACCAAAGCGATCCAAACCAATGTGCCAGGCATTGATATTGCAGCTGGCTGGGAGCAAACGGCTAAGGTCATGGATCACTTTTCAGTGATTCGCTCGATGAATCACAAAGAAGGAAATCACCGTCGCGCAACCTACAAGCTTCACACCGGGTACGTGCCCGCAGGATCGGTCAAGCATCCTTCGCTTGGCTCAAACATTGTCAGCCAGGTTGGTGATAAGTCTCTCGAAATTCCTTCGATTGTCACTATCGGTCGAGCCAATGGAGCAGGAGCAGGATTCCTGGGTGTTAATTATGAACCATTCACAGTGACTAATCCCGGAGTGATTCCCGATAATTCTTCCCCTTTGGTGAGTACTCAGCGTTACGATAAACGCTTGGACTTGCTTGGCAAACTCCAGCAAGATTTTTCAGAGCGTGGCGGCAGCGCTGTTGTGAACACCCAAAACGCGATCTACGGCAAAGCTTCCCGGATGGTAAAAAGTCCGACCTTGCAAGCCTTTAACATTGAGAGCGAATCCGATTCTCTGAAAGCCAGTTACGGCGACACACAGTTTGGAAAAGGCTGCCTGCTTGCCCGCCGGCTTGTTGAACATGGTGCAAGCTACATCGAAGTTGTTTCGAACGGATGGGATACGCACACCGACAATTTCAATCGGGTGACCACGCTTGCGAATCAGGTTGACCCTGCAATGGCCACATTGATTACCGATTTGGAGCAACGTGGAATGCTGGATGACACTCTTGTCATTTGGATGGGCGAATTTGGTCGCACTGCAAAACTTAATGCACGAGGCGGTCGCGACCATTATCCTCGCGTGTTCAACGCGATGCTGGCTGGAGGCGGTGTTAAAGGTGGTCAGGTTATCGGTTCCTCAACAGCCGACGGAGCCGCGATCAAAGATCGCCCGGTCGCCGTGGAAGACCTGTTCCAATCGATCTGTCACTCGATTAAGGTTAATCCAAACCACGAAAATATCAGCCCCCTGGGTCGCCCCATGAAAATTGTCGATGGCGGTGAAGTGATCCAGGAACTGTTCGCTTGAGACCGAGCTTGCGAATAGAAACAGAGGCGGTAATCAGGGCAAGGTGGGGGACTGGATTGTCCTGCACTAGCAGTGCCAGGCTACGCAAAAGATAAATGGTCACAGCCCTGAGTGTCCACTAATGTTTACTAATTATAAAGAAAACGATTAATTGGTGAACATCGTACTTGCAGTAAAAATCCGGTGCCACTATCGTACTGCATCACGACACAAACAAAATAATGGTTTCCCCTATAGTGGACAAAAACGAGGATTGAGAAACATTTAACCGTGTCTATGATATGTGCTGTTGATGTCGTTGACGAATAGTGTTTAAGCTATTGGGCCTTAGATAACATCTAAATTAGTAAATATAATTATCTTAAGAGATCTTGTTTTGTAGTGCCCCAGGGTGTGGAGTTCTCTGCGAACAAGAATTATAGGACCGGGTTCAGTTGATAGATTTTAATGAGTATTTTAATGACAGTTACGAGAGGATTTCTGCAAATTCGGAAGTCTTCTTCGACGAATTTTATCTTAATTTTATAAAAAAATCTGATGAATTAGATAAGATGTTTGCTGGAGTGTCTTTGGAACGCCAGAAAATGATGTTGAAAAAGGGGATCTTCTACCTGATCTCCTTTTATTCAACGAAACAAGCAAGTGACTACCTTGTAAAACTCGCAGCGCTTCATCAAAACGACCTGAAGATTAGAGATAGTCTGTATGAAATTTGGGTGGACTCGATGCTGGAAACAGTAGAAAAACTTGACCCGAAGTACAGTAGAGAAGTAGAAATGGGTTGGAGAATTACAATGAGTCCTGGTATTGAATTCATGAAATATTATTCAGAGGAATAGCGTCTTGTGGGGATATCTTGGCGGGCATTCTTCTTTCAGCGAATGCCTCAGGTATTCGAGCGTCTTGCTTTGTCGCTGCTTGCGAATGACGCTTTTGGGTTTTCTGGCTTGGGTATCGGGCTGCCCCAGGGCAATTCGCGGTTCAAATTTGATCTGTCACTTAGAGTAAAGTTTCCTCTCTGATATTTATCGGTGAAAATGATAGTTTTCCTTTTCTCGCGAATTTAACGCCCCCAATTTGCTTATTTGAGGATGATTCCTTCTTGTGTGGATGTCCAGTTTGCATCTGATAATATTTATGTAAACAGATTGCTCTTGGGAGAGATTCGGCGTATGATGAACGCACGGCGATGGTGTGCTTAATCGCNAATTAATCCCTCCNGAAAAAATATTGAATATGGGCCTGCAAACAACTTGGTTGCACCACCAGGTTGGGTAAATTGCCCTGAGCATTGCTGCAATCTAAGTGATAAGCATTTCTTGGTTGTATGCTGCCGATTTCATCTACGATATTAAGTAAGCCTCATCCTTCGGGCTGCCTCACTGGAATTCACTGTGATCAACTCTTCGAAATCATCTTCTGCAACTGCAAGCCAATCGTCCATGTTCGATTTTTCCCTGGCGACTCGTGTTGTTTTTGGAGCCGGAGCGTTAGAGCAACTTGGTGAGTTGGCTTCCGAATATCGAGCACGGCAGGTATTGCTGGTCACCGATCAGGGACTTGCCCAGGCTGGTCACGAAGATCGAGCGGTTGAATCGCTAAAACAAGCCGGGCACGAGGTGATTATTTATGATGGTGTCTGTCCAAACCCAACCACTGAAGATGTCGATCATGCGTTAGCGGTTGCTCGCAAGCATAAGATTGATTTCATTGTTGGGCTCGGTGGCGGAAGCAGTATGGATTGTGCCAAGGGGGTCAACTTCCTGCTGTCTAATGGCGGGCAAATTGAAGACTATTGGGGAGTAGGCAAAGCAACGAAACCGATGTTGCCTTTGATTGCAATCCCCACCACTTCGGGGACGGGCAGCGAAGCTCAATCCTTTGCACTGATTGCGAATGCAAAAACACATATGAAAATGGCTTGTGGCGATAAGAAAGCTGCGGCAAAAGTTGCCATCCTTGATCCAGAATTAACCGTTACCATGCCTCATGCTGTTGCAGCGGTCACAGCAGTGGATGCTATTAGCCATGCGGTAGAAACTTATGTTTCAAACAAACGAAATCCGGTTTCTTCGATGTTTTCACGGGAAGCCTGGCGACTGCTGATTCAGGCATTCCCGAAAGTCTTTCAAGGTTCGCCCGATATGCACGCTCGCGGACAAATGCAACTCGGTGCACACTGGGCAGGAGCAGCTATCGAACAGTCGATGCTCGGAGCAACACACGCGTTAGCGAATCCGCTTTCTGCTCACTTTAACACCGTACATGGTGTGGCTGTTGGCTTGATGCTGCCCCATGTGATTCGATTCAACCAGAACGTGGTCGGGCATCTGTATGGCGAACTGGCAACTGAAGCGGGTTTGTGCAAAGCGGATGATCCGACTGCTTCAGAAAAGCTGGCTCAGTTCATCCAATCACTGGTTGCGATGACCGGGAATCCGACCTCACTTGATCAAGCCGGGATCGACAAAGAAATGTTTCCCCAGATGGCTCAGGAAGCTTCCAAGCAATGGACCGGGAATTTCAATCCCAGAGAAGTTCATCCTCACTTAATGCAGGAGCTTTACGAATGTGCGTGGACATCTTGAAAGCCGTACCGATTGCAATTCGAATCATTCTGTTGCTGGCTGTTATTGTTTGCCAGCCAGGAACCGATTCGGTTCAGGATTCACATCGACTCATGGCTGAAGAAGCTCAGCCAGAAGTTCGCAAGGACTGGGTTTCGTTTCGAAATGGTAACTCGCTGCACGGCGTGGCGAGTTCTGATTTACCTCGCGACTTGAAAGAACTTTGGAGCTACGAAACAAAAGATGGCATCCCAGGAACACCAGCCATTTCTCAAGGACGAGTCTACTGCGGCGCGTTAGATGGTTTTGTGGTTTGCCTCGATCTAAAAACCGGCAAGGAACTTTGGAAGTACCGCTCAATTGATGATCCCGATCCGAAAAAGTTCGCCCCCGGATTCAAGGCTGCTCCGTTAGTGACCGAAGATGCAGTTTGCATTGGAGACGAAGATGGCGTTTTTCACTGCATTGATCGCAAGGCAGGAAAAAGCCGTTGGCGATTTGAAACCTTTGGAGAAATTGTCAGCTCTGCCTCTCGCATTGATGATCGGTTGATATTCGGTTCTTACGATAATTCGCTGTATTGCCTGGATCTTACCACTGGCAAGAAAATCTGGAGTTTCGAAACCGAAGGATATGTAAACTGTAGCCCTGCGATTATAAATGGCTTCACCTTTGTCACAGGCTGCGACGAACAATTACGAGTGGTTGATGTTCAAACTGGCAAGCAGATCAAACAGATGCCATTGAATACTTATCTCATTGCTTCGCCTGCAATTATGGGGGACATTCTTTATGTGGGAACTTATGCCAGCGAGGTGATTGCTGTGAATTGGAAAACACTCAAAGTGGAATGGCGATACAAGAGTGTGGTCGGCGATTTTCCTTATCATTCCTCGGCTGCACTGACTTCTGATTACGTAATCGTCGGCGGTCGTGACAAACGTTTGCATTGCATTGATCGACAAACAGGAAAAGAAGTTTGGACGTTTGCAACGCGGGGCAAGGTTGATAGTTCGCCGGTGCTTGTGAAGGATCGTCTTTATGTCGGAAGCGACGATGGACACGTTTATGGCATTGAGTTAAAAACCGGCAAAGAATTCTGGAAATCAAAAATAGGTCGAAAAGTTCCTGGCTCTGCGGCCGTCGGAGAGAACAGACTTGTTATTGGTTCTGCAGAACGAGGCGGCAAAATATACTGTTTTGGTGAATGATCTATGATACACTGGATGCGACTTACATTTATTTTTCCAGGCGAACCATTGATGGGAACCTCTATTAATTGAATCCCAGAGGTTCTCAAATACAGTTTGGTAATAAGAAACAGTTCAAAAACCCCCTCTAACTCCCCCTTCTCAAGGGGAAGAACCAATGAATAGAGATTCCCTTAAGCATTATCGGGACAGAAACAACCTCACTTAAAAGTTAACGACTTCAGTTCGCTTTACAATTATTGATACAACGAGCATATGTCTACAGAATTAAATATCGCACAACCAGGTGAAACCGAAGTTGGCAGCTACTTCATCAGCAACTACCCGCCTTACTCGGTATGGGACAAGAAGTATTTGCCCGACGCGAAGCAGGCTTTACAGAAGGAGCCGGATCGTTCTGTTCCGTTGGGGATTTATACGCACATTCCGTTTTGTAGAAAGCGATGCAAATTCTGTTATTTCCGTGTCTACATTCAGCAAAATGCTAAGACAATCCAGCGATATGTTCAAGCGGTCGATGACGAACTTCAGCAGCTCGCCAAAATGCCTGGTGTTGAAGGACGTGAGATTGAATTCGCATATTTTGGCGGCGGGACTCCTTCTTATCTCAGTTCGAAACAACTGCTTCAGCTACGAGATCGGCTGAGTCAATCGGTCAGTTGGGAAACAGCAAAAGAAGTGACGTTCGAATGTGAACCGGGAACTATGAATCTGGAGAAAGTCAAGACGCTTAAAGAAATTGGCATTACCCGTGTCTCGCTGGGAGTCGAAAGTTTTAACGACGAAATCCTCCAGGAAAATGGTCGAGCACACTTAACTCCAGAAATCCTTCGAGCTTACGATTGGATTCAAGAGGTCGGATTCCCACAAGTTAATATCGATTTAATTGCAGGGATGATTGGCGAGACTGATGAAAACTGGGCTCGTAACTTAGACAAAGCGATTGAACTTTCACCTGATAACATCACTGTTTATCAGATGGAACTTCCTTTCAATACCATCATTTCGAAAGAGATGAAAGAAACCGGGGCAGCGGCTCCGGTCGCAGATTGGCCTACCAAAAGGCGCTGGGTCAGCGAGGCGATTGATCGCTTGGTAGAAGCTGGCTACCATGTTGCTTCTGGGCAGGAGTTTGTTAAGAATCCTGAAACGGATCGCTTTTTATATCGGGACCATCTGTTCCGCGGACACGACATTCTTCCGCTGGGAGTCTCTTCCTTCGGGCATTTCCAGGGAGTCCATTACCAGAATTATGATCAACTGGAACAATACATGGAGACGGTTGAAGGGGGGACGCTTCCAATCAATCGCGCTTATGTGCCGAGCAAGCAGGAGAGTTTGATTCGTGAGTTCATTCTCCAAATGAAAGAAAGCAAAATCGATATCGGTTATTTTCAAGAAAAATACGGTGTCGATGTTCTCCATGAATTCGAAGATGCAATTCGCAATCAGCAAGAAGCTGGTTATCTGAATGTGGAAGGAAACCAGATTGTGTTAACCCGCAAAGGACTTTTACAGATTGATAGTTTGCTGCCAGAATATTTCGAACCACAATTTCGCCGCATCCGATACACCTAAGAGGCTCTGAGAGTTGAACTCAAGAGCTATTTTATAAGGCAGTTTGATCGTAAAAAAAAATAGGTGAACCCCCCTCTAACTCCCCCTTCGTCAGGGGGAGAACCTGTTTCCAGAATACCTCTCTCCAATTATCCTCGGTCTCATTTTGACTGACGACCAACGATTCCTTAACTTTACTTGCATTGAATTGACCGTGAATCCACTTGTCGAATTGAAATCATTACTTGAGCTGTTCCCCGATCCCAATCCGTTGTTGGCGAAGGCTGAGCATGTACCCGCTTCGATCGTCCCCGAGCCGTATCAAAGTATGCTCGTGCATGATCATCACATGACAGTGACGATGGAAAATTATCATCGCTGTTCGGTTGAAGTGCGAGTGCTTGATCGCCATCAAGATGAAAACAACTACACTCGCAAAATCCTATTGCTAAAAAAAGGGACCGAGCAGGTCGTGCAGTTTGGCATCGTGCGTTTCAACTTTGAATACGTCACAGAAGATGTAAAGCAGGAAATCATTGAAGAGAAGATTCCTTTGGGACGTGTTCTGATTCAGCATAATGTGCTCAGACATATCGATCTGGGTGCGATTCTCAAAGTGGAGACCGGGGCTGTCCTGTCTGAGCATTTCGCTTGCCCGCAGCAAACGACAACATACGGACGATTAGCAACAATTTTCTGCAATAACCGCCCCGCAGTCGACCTGCTGGAGATCTCTTCGCCTTTGACGTAATGAGATCCGCCCACAGACAGGAATGTCTGTGCTCCGCTGGAATCGTCACTAACGCATTTGACAAAAAAACGGCATCGTGATTGATTCACGATGCCGTTAATTATTTCTCTTCAGCCAGCCTGCCAAATGAATGGACTAGGCCTGGAAGCTGCTGCCGCACCCGCAGGATTTGACAACATTGGGGTTCTCAAAGGAGAAGCCGCGTTTGTCGAGACCATCGTAATAGTCGATTTCTGTGCCATCCAGATAAAGCATGCTCTTTTTATCGACAGCCACTTTGATGCCATGCTGTTCGCTGATTTCGTCTTTAGCTGTGTCGAAATCAGCGTCTAATGCTAAGTTGTATTGGAAGCCGCTGCATCCACCGGCTTTAACACCAATTCGCAGAACTGTTCCATCTGACTTGGCTTGGTCGGTAAGCACCCGTTTAATTTCGTTTGCTGCTTTTTCAGTGACAATCACTGCCATGGGACAAATTCCTCTCAAAATAAGACAACTGTAATGGAAAGGTCTGAACAGCGCTCTCAGAACTCATTATCTCTAAATTTATGATGAGCCGATTGCAACTGGGATTAACAACGTAACTTTAACGTGGGATGTAGGTTACATCTCAGCACCTAACCTGCGATAGTCGGATTTCTAAGCCAATTCCGACCACTCAATACGCCATATTTGGTACACATCCCTACGTATTATTCATTATAGGCACGGTAGTCAGGAATATCCAAGGTGAAATCGCCGCTAAATACTAAATTTATCGACCATTTATCTGAACATACGGATTAAATTAGGGTTCTTGAACACAGCTTGATGTAACGAGTAGGTTAAAACCCCCCTCTAACTCTCCCTTGCCAAGGGGGAGAACCAATTTTAGAGATCCTCTTAAGAAGCAGTCGATTCTTTAATTGCCAAGTAATTCAGTCTTTGGGCGACTGTGTAGAGGAAGAACCGAGATTGTCTTCGTGGCGATTTGCTTGGAGTTTGAGCGTAACACAAACTGATAGTTTCCAGGTTCGAGTGATATGGGCAGATCGTAGCAAAAGGTGTATCGAAGTTGATTTCGGGTGACAATTGATCCGGTTCGTTCAACGAGCCTGCCTTCTTCATCGTGCAGATTACATTCCATATATAAGTCGCCATGTGGCGGAATTAAATTTGCTTGAAGATACAGATGCGTTCCCTGTTTGAAGCTTTTGCGGTAATCGGTCACCAGCCCACCGATCAAATACTCTCCAATATCAAAGGATAGCAGCTTATCCTGCTCGCGAATTGTGGTGTCCGTGCTTCGCATTCGAGTCACGGTGCTTTCATTCATGACTTGCAGTTCATACGGACCTGAGGCAGATCGTTGACCATACACATCCATGGACCGTTCCAGTACCACTGCACCGCAAACCAGAACCGACATCGCAACAACAAAGCCTCGGTCTCCCAGTGACGTTGCACCGTAAGCTAAGCCTGTTGTAAGTTTTCGAGGAACACGCAATTGAAATCTGGAAAGATGTAGTTTGTCAGTCAGTCTCAAGAATTTCGCTCGCCACCAAATGACATCTTCTGTGGTTAAGAATGAAAAATAGATACTGAAGCAGACAACAGGAAATACGTAAAGCCCGAGTGTGATTGTTGTCATTGCGTGGAATACAGCACCTAAGCCGAGCATGGCCCAGCGACCGAAACGACGCCAAACCAAAAAGACAAACAGAATTTCCCAGATAATCGCCACGTAGGAAAACACGACGAGCATCGCTGGAAATTCAGACATCGCTTCGCCAATCGGATTCGAGTTATTCACGTTTGTCAGAAGCCAGAATCTCATCTGGTCGCCAGTGAAATAGGGAGCTGTATGCATTTTGGTGACAGCTGCCCCGAGGTAGACAATGCCAATAAACATTTGAAGTAGCCGTTGTGGCCAAATTTCATGTTTTGGTGCAGTACTCAAGAAACGAAGGGATTTCGAGATGCCTTGTCGCTTCAATTTCTGAAAGCGATCCACGGACCAGACTTCCCCACAAGCTGAAAGGCTCAACAAGAAAAAGACGTGAGTTGTTATCGCAGAATACTTTGTCAACGTACTGAGGGAATCTAGTAACGTGAAGTAGGTAAATAACGTAAGAACCCCGACGGCAGAAATTCGCGTTTTCCAGCCGACCATTAAAGTGAACATCAATAGCAGCATCAAAGTGTAAAGGGCAACAGCCCAAGTCCCAGGTAGTACGGGCAGAAAGTTGTAAAATCCGTAGTTGTCTGCAATCGGAGCCGGTGCACCGTCAGTCGAGAACAGTTCTCGAACGTGAGGCCAGCGAGTCCCCATGACGCAAAGCATCAATCCAGAAATCGCAATTCGGACAGCAGCCATTCCATACGGAATTTCTTTTCGAAAGAAAAATTCCCCGCATTGAGATTTGAACGAGCGAGATTCTCTGGTTGTCTGTTCCATGACTTTGTTCCAGTTAAATTCAATACGTCTTTTCAGACCGGAAGATCAGAGTTATATATTTAATTACCCAGAAGTGCAGGAGAGATGTTCCCCTGAGCGTTCTGAGGCGGTTGCGATGGAGTTACTGTGGACCGTTGTTTGGGCGTTATCACATAAAGCGGTTTGGCACCGCGCATGTACTTGGTCAGACGTGGATCTGAAGATAATTCTTTGTTGTAGATGGCAGATGTCCAGGAATTTTTACGTTGAAGTTGCTGGCATTGCTCGTCGTAAACAACTCGTGTATGAAAGTAAGATTGAGGATCTTTCACCTCTTCGAACTGACGCTTCCAAAGCTTGTCTGGCATGTTGTATCGCTTGGACCAGTTTTCTTCGATCAGATAAACTCGTCGAATCGGTTCGTGCTTGGTATGCTTGAGCACATTTTTTGCAATGGCAGCACAGTGCACCCCAAAGCTGTCGTAATCTGGTCGATAAGCAGGACCATACGGCTTGAATTCTCCCCAGGGAGAAGGCACGAGGCTGTAGTGTTTTCCGCTGACGCCTTCTGCAATCAGATGCTGGCGGTTTTCGTAGCCAGACCATCCACAGAACATGTCCCAGACAACATAGTACATTGCAGGATGCGAAACGTTGCCAACTGAGAGTGTGTGGGAAACAATTCCACCACCAAGTACTGCCAAATATCCAACAATAACCGCGACCGCTAATGACCGCTTCATGTTTGCCCTCCTTGGCGACATGAGAAAACAAACAGAACAATTCCTCGCCCTGCCTGACACTAAATCCTTTGAATCAACCTAATACTGTTTGTTCACCGGTTGAATTGGCAACTGAAAGAGTCTGTGCATTTCGGACAATTTGGTCAAGATCAATTTTTTGACTCTTTGATAATCTAGAGATTGAAGAACATTATTTCCAACAGGTTTGAAGCCCCCTGCGTATGATTATTCAGAGTTTGGCCCACCATCGCATCTTGATTGTCGCGGCTACGCCTCGATATTATCAAGATGCTTTCATAATCCCAAAGGGAACAAGTGAGAGCTTGCAGATGATTTTTACCACGGAGGCACAGAGAACACCGAGTTAAAAAAGAAGCAGTAAAACAGTCAATATAACTCAAGAGATTTACGGTCCGTTTTGCGATGAAATAAAAAACGTCTTTGTTTTTCTCTGTGGTCTCTGTGTCTCCGTGGTTTATTTTATTTGATACCGACTACGCTGGGATTGCAGGCTTACCGACAAGTACGAGATTGGATATTTTTCTAACCGTTTTCTAACCAATACGAGGAAAGGGAACATGCACATGTTTCAACAAATACTAAATAAAGAATTGAAGGATAATACGCGCACTTCATTTGCTCATCGGGCAGGATTTTCAACGGTACTGCTTTTAGGCAGTGTCGCAGCAATTGGTTTGAGTGTTGCAGTTGCAGCAGCTGTTGGCGTCGGACAGGACAAGACGCTGTTGGTTCGAGAATCTCTTTCCAAAGTCGTAGCATCGCCTCAGGATCTTTCGAANTCTTTTCGTGGGGTGGCCAAGCAAACGTTTCCAGGAATTGTCTCCATTAAAACCGAAAGCACAGTCAAGCAATCGGCTGGTGGNATGGNTCCTCGTTTTCAAGAGTTGTTCAAAAACAATCCTGAATTCAAACGTTTTTTTGATATGCCCGATCAAGAAAAGTCACCTCGTAATCAAAGTCGGCGTTCTCTGGGACAAGGTTCCGGATTTATCATCAGCAAAGATGGTTACATTATGACCAACAGTCATGTTGTCAATGATGCGGATCGTATTACCGTGAAGCTGCATGACGGTCAGGAATATGAAGTCACTGAGGTGAAAACAGATCCGCGTTCGGATGTGGCGATCATTAAAATTGACGCCAACGATTTGCACCCATTACCTTTGGGCGACAGCGATCAAACCGAAGTTGGTGACTGGGTTCTCGCCTTTGGTTCTCCTTTCGGATTAGAGCAGTCGATGTCTCAAGGGATTATCAGTGCAAAAGGTCGCGGGCCGGGGATCAACGAGCGGGAAGATTATTTGCAGACCGACGCCGCGATCAATCCCGGAAACAGCGGCGGCCCGTTGGTTAACATGAATGGTGAAGTCATAGGAATTAACACGGCTATTTCATCACGCAGCGGAGGTTACGATGGCGTAGGCTTTTCAATCCCCGTGAACATGGCTCGCTGGATTGGAGATAACCTTTTGGAATATGGTCACGTCAAACGTGCTTATATCGGCGTGTTGATTCAGCCGGTCACAAACGAACTGGCCAAGCAGCTCGGTTTGAATATTTATACCGGTGCGATTGTGACGCAAATTGTTCCTGATTCCCCAGCGTCCAAAGCAGGACTGGAAACAGGGGATGTCATTCTCGAACTCAACAGTCAAAAAGTAACAGGAATTCGTGAATTACAAGGGATTACAGAACGCCTGGCAATCGGGAAGCCTTACAACTTGTTGATTCACCGAGATGGCAAGCAACGCAAATTAAAAATTAGTGTTGAAGAAATGCCTGATCTGGATCAGCTAAGTTCTGTCAAAGGAAACCAGAGTAAGCCAGAGACTGAACCAGAAGATTCCGACTCCGCGACATCCGATGAATTAGGGATTCAGGTGCAAAGTCTGTCTGAAGAACTGTCTGAGAAACTTGGCCATCCAGCTGAGGTTTCCGGAGTGATCATTACGTCTGTCGAAGCAGGCAGTATTGCAAAACTCAACGGACTTCGAGCAGGAGAAGTGATTGAAAAGATTGGTCAGAAAAACATCAAGGATGTCGATGATTTCAATAAGGCGATCAAAGAGGTCTCAGCTGAAAAAGGAATTCTGATGTTACTTCGCAGAGGCAACGCGACACGTTTTGTCATTGTTAAAGCAGACCGTTAATCGTGAACCACGCATGGAATTTGTAAGCCCGCTTAAAACAGCGGGCTTTTTTTATTTTGATGTAATCCAAACTCAATTAAAAAATGCGTTGCGTAAGTTGGATCTCACGCTTTAGCGTGCTTTGTTTGCAAGATTACCAGGGCCTTACTGGCCCGGCTCGCCATCTATTGTGATGAGACGTAGATCATGGAGTCGGTTTTTCTTTTGTTTCGGATGTTTTCGTTTTCTCGGTTTCTGAATCTGGATTTTCTTTTTTCTCTTCGGCTTCCTCTTCGGTCTGCTTCAANTCCTCTGAAGAAGTTTCCTCCGGTTTTTCTTCGTCGGAGATCAGGTGGCCTGGTTGATAGCTATTTTGTTTTCTGAGATTGGCGTCGAGGCAGGTCACTGTCAGGCGAAGACTGTTGGGATAGATTTTTTCGTTGTTGGCGATGTCTGTTTCGCGAATCGTGAAATTGACGGTTCCCTGGGGGAGTGAGAAGTAAAGACGGTCTTCTGAATCCTGCCAGACGCATGGGTACTGCTTGCCATGAACCACTGCGGAGAGGCGAAAGCCAAGACCTTTGACCATCGCAGTGAGAATCATGCGGTCACGAATTTCAATCAGCAGAATCGAATTTTGTTTCAAGCCTTCTTCTTTCTCAATCATCTGCGTGAGAAAATCACCTGTTGCGTTTAAAAGAACTTCTTTCCGCAGGGCTTCGATGCTGCCCCGGTTCTTTCTGTAGAACTCGTCTAACGGTTTGTTTTTCAACACATCAACACGATATAAATCGTTATCGGGACCAGGGAACAATTGAAATTCCAGGCCTCTTTTTTGGGCCAGTACAGAAGTTTCCAAAATACGACTGTTGATATCTACTTTTTTTCCGGGATGTGCGAGCCAGAACTGTTCGAACAATTCTGGTTGATTGATCGTTTTGCGTGTCAGCAAAGTCCGCTTGATTGAATCAGCCGGCATCAATTGAGCCGTGAATGTTCTCTGCAACTTGGGCTGAGAGAAATGATAAGCTGCGATTGCTCCGCCAATTCCAATTAACAGAAAAAACACGCCGGTTAACACGGTCCCGATATTTGATTGATGAGCCTTGTTGACAGCTTTATAGATTGGATCGTCTTCGGATTCTGCCTCCTTGGGAGACGCAATCTCAGAAAACAGATCATTCATCGCTTGCGATTGCGTCGGTTGCTGCCCCATTGGATTTACCTGAGCAGGAGTATCTGATTCCTGCTGGGCAACTGGGCCAGCCATTGGGACCAAAAGTGCTTGATTGCATTGGGGGCAATCGCCCCGTTGCCCCATTGCAGAATCATTGACGCGAATTGTGGCCTGGCAGTGAGGGCATTGAAATTGAATCATGGCTCGGAAGGTGCTTCACTAAAAAATCGGTAGGGCTGCATAGGAAGGGACTCCATCAATAGAGTCCCCTCCAGTTTACCAATCGATCTTCACTCAAGGGAAGAGGCAATATTCCCCTGTTAGAAGAGAAACTAGTTGTCATTCCGTCATTTGAGAGGAATATCGATGCTCGAATTTTCTACATGGCGAAAAGCAGGCCTCAGGAACAGGCGTTATTTCCCTCATATCTGGCTTGCAGGATAACAAGATAGGCAATTTGCAAAATGTGTGATATCATAGGGTGCTGAATTTGGTCTGCTGTTTGCTAAATCAATTTGGCATGAGTCGGTTTGAGTTGTAGGTTTAAGAGGTGGCGTTGATGTTTTGGTGATTGCAGGTGTAATTCGGCAGTGACTGAAAAACTATTTGACGAACGGCCACAAGACTAATACTGTTAAGGTGGAAGTCGCTGTTGTACAGAAACTATTCTTTTTCATGAGTTGATTGTGTCAACCAGTTGGGAAGAAATAGTTGAGGTTGAAATTTCCAGCATTGAGGCCGGGAAAAAATGGGACGCCAGGTTTTCAGATGATTGTCGGATCAAAACGGTCTGCCAATTCACACGAAAACATCGTAGGGAGCGAGGAATCTGATGACGAAATTACAGGTTGGTATGTAGCCGTGTTGGCTTTATTGATGATCAGCACCAGTACTTATGCAGCGAGTCAGAGTACTGAGTGGGCACTGAAAATGTTTGAGGAAAAGTCTCACGATTTTGGAGTCGTTGCTCGCGGGAGTGACACTCGGCATCGAATCCAAATTAAAAATATCTACAAAGAAACGATCCACATCACAGATGTAAGAACCTCATGCGGATGTACTGCTGCCAAACCATCGAAGTACACATTGAAATCACTTGAGACTGCCTATATTGAAATTGTGATGAACACGAAGAAGTTTACTCATAAGAAAGAGTCTTCTGTTATCATCACTTTTGGTTCCCCACAGCCTGCTGAAGTTCGCATTCCGATAGCTGCCTATATTCGTACTGATGTTGTGATTGATCCGGGGTCAATCAATTTTGGTTCGGCAACCCAGGGAGATGGGGCAGAGCAAACCATTAATATTTCCTACGCTGGTCGTGCAGACTGGAAACTTCGTGGCATTGAAAATCTTCCGTCTCATCTCAAAGCGGAAGTTACAGAAATCTCTCGGACGGGGGCTTCTGCTCAATACGGTTTGAAGGTAACACTTGATAAAAGTGCTACGGTAGGACCATTTCGTAACCAGGTTTACCTGCTGACAGACGATGTCCAAAATCCTCGAATTCCATTACTGATTGAAGGGGAAGTCGTTTCAGATATCGTGATTACTCCGAGTATCGTTTCACTCGGGATGCTGACTCCTGGTCAGGAAAAGACCGTCAAAGTTGTGATACGTGGCAAACGCCCATTCAAAATTGCTAAGGTAGAGTACGAGACAGACTTGAATGCATTCAGAGTGGATGTCTCTGATAATATGCAAATCGTCCATGTCATCCCTTTGACAATCTCAACCCCCAAAGGGGAAGGAACAATTGTTGAAACATTCACTGTAACAATTGATGGTCGAGACGAACCGGTCACCTTCAAAGCTTATTGTAAAGTGGTTGCTGAAACTAAATCACTTCGCTGAACGGCTGAGTCTGTTGGCGAACTGAAAACCTGCAAAGAGGCGGATTGGGATTATCCTGGCCCGCCTCTTTTTTCGTTAACATCTGCATAATCGGTACTTGATAATGGCTCCCTGCCCCTGCTTGGGAAGATGTGAAATCGCTGTTTGACGCGTGGCTGTTTGCGAAGTAAGAGATAGGTGTAGCCTTTTATATTAATGCAAACAATGGAATTACGTTGATCTTACATCTCACCAAAGTGCTGGCAATTTAAGAGCCGGAGAGATGAACATGGAAATGCGGATCTAAAACGTGAGCAAACCGATCAATAACAATTCGAATACCCAGACTCGTGCGTTAACAGCGAACGAGCTGGATGCTGAGTTGATTGAGCAGTGGAGCCTGTTGGTATCAGATTCTGAACCTGCCAACCCGTTTCTCTCCCCCGAATTCATCCTTCCGTTTTTGGAAAATCCTGGCCGTCAACGCGAACCGATTTTCCTGGTGTGCGAAAACAAGCAGGACCGGAAGCTTGTTGGTCTGGGAATTTTTGAGCATGTTCGTGCCAGCAGATTGCTTCCGCTGCCTCATTTGATTCCCTTTCAGTGCGAGCATGCGTTTCGCCGCGGGTTTCTGATTGCAAAAAATAGCATTCCGGATTTTATCGATTCCTTACTTAGCTACATGTGCAATCACCAGAAACGTTGGTTCGGCATTGAGTTTTCAGAGTTTCCGCTGGAGCAAAAGTGGTCAGAAGAACTAGGCAGACGTGTAAAGGATTTTGGCTGTTCGTTTCAGTTACAATCTCGTTTTGATTCACCATCTGTGAATCTTACCGATCTGGAAGAAGATGGGTTGGCAGGACAGTGGTCGTCCTCCAGACGAAAAACAATGAGGCGGAACCTTAATCGTCTGAAGAAGCATGGCGAAGTCAATTTTCGTATCATGAAACAAGGGCAGGAGTTGCCTGATGCCTTGGAACGGTTTTTAGTACTGGAACATACAGGCTGGAAAAAAGAAAGGGGAACTTCGATTCTATCTTGTGATGATGATCAACAGTTTGTTCGAAAAATGGTCTCTCGAATGGCAAGTCAAAATCGTGTTCTGATTTCAGAATTACAAGTGGGACGCGACGTTGCAGCCTCGTCCATTAACTTTGTAACTGACTGCGAAATGTTTGCTTTCAAAATCGGATACAACGAAAAATACGCAGAGGCAAGCCCAGGGCTACTGCACGAAGTACAGCTCGTCGATTGTTTACGAGAATCCTATCCGCACATTACTCGCATCGACGGTTGCGCCCGACCAAATTCTTATCTGGACAAACTCTGGCCAGACCGCATTCCGATCGCAGAAGGGCTTCTTTCAGTTTCAACCTTTGCACAGGCAGTGGGTGGCATCATGTCTCAGGTCCGTTCTGCAAAACAGTGGGCCTACGGATTCAGTCATGAATAACGCAATCCGCAGAATCGACATAACACGCAAGGTGCTCTCCTGACGAGTTGTTTATTGTCGATAACAAAAGCAGTCTGCCTGGAAACATGCGGATTAAAATGGGGACATACGGATTGATTTTGTCCCCGGCGATTGCATATCAACCTTCGACAATCTTCAGCAAACATTAGTGGAAACAAAATGCCTCCACGTTTTAAGCCTTCAGCTTCAAAGAAAAACTCTGTCCCTGCCCCGGAGCAATTAACCGGGCGGATCGATGAGTTTGTGCATTATCTTCGAGCTGAATGCAGCATGGCTGATAACAGTGTCCTGGCCTACACTCGGGATATTCGACAGTTTTTCGATTGGTTGCAGGCAAAGAAAATTGGCGATGTGCGTTCGATCAAACTCAAAACGCTAACCTCGTATTTGAAATCGCTACATGAACGTGGGTTGGCAGCCTCTTCGATTGGAAGAAAGCTGGTGGCTATCAAAACGTTGTTTCGCTTTTTTGTTCTGGAAGGAATCATTACCGAAAGCGTTGCAGAGCTTCTGAACTCGCCTAAGCTTTGGGATTATCTTCCGAAAGTTCTTAGTCCGGAAAAAGTCAATGCGTTGCTGGCTGCTCCCGCCCGAGAAGATGGTTACCCACTGCGAGACCGGGCACTACTTTGCATGCTGTACGCAACAGGTTGCAGAGCTTCGGAAATTGCGAATCTAAAACTCTCACAGCTCAGTTTAGAAGACAGCTATTGTCGATGCATCGGCAAAGGGAACAAGGAACGCATCGTTTCGCTGAACCCGGTTGCGACCTCTGCTTTAGAAGCCTATCTGGAATCCGAACGCCAAAACATGATTCTATTCGAGCAACCGCAAGATGGCTATCTGTTTTTGACCAGATCAGGCAAAGGAATTACCCGCTTGACAATTTGGCGACTTGTTAAAAAATATGCTGCCCGGATTGGGTGCAGCAAAGATGTCAGCCCGCACACGCTGAGGCACTGTTTTGCAACGCACATGCTTGCAGGAGGAGCAGAAATCCGAGCGTTGCAGGAAATGTTGGGACATGCAAACATTCGCACAACGCAGATTTACACGCATGTTGAACATAGCCGATTGAAATCAATTCATCAGAAATGCCACCCTCGGGGATAAATTTCGTGCTGCAATCAGGTCTGCAATTCGTCTCTCCAATCCCCGTTTTATGCTTGAAAAGATAATTAAGTGGGCTTTGCTTTCCCAGTTTAACAGGAATTATCGCGAGAAATCAGGGCTGAAACCAAATCTCGGGATTGCAGTGGCCTGTTCACCTCTGCTCGTTGGATATTTGATTCTTCGATGTTATACTGAATAATTACTTGGTCTCGTTCGTGAAACTGAGTACAGAAAATTACGTTTGCAGGATAACAAAAAGCAGATTGCCGAAACGTTGCTCATCGGCTTAAAGGCTAGTTGTCTGTTGTTTTTTCGTTTTGGGAATTGTTCCCAATCATATCCTCTGAATGTTCAGAGTTTGAATCCAAATAAGTATTACCAATTCGAGACCTATCAACTATGAATTCGCCAACTACAGAAAACGCAGCCCCTAAAGGATTGAAAAATGTTGTCGCAGCGGACAGCAGCATCTCACATGTAGATGGCATTGTTGGCTCATTGATGTATCGCGGATATCATATTGACGAACTGGCCGAAAACAGCACTTTCGAAGAAACGGCTTATTTGCTGTTTCAAGGCGAATTGCCAAGTAAAACACAACTGGAAGAGTTCTCCGCGGACCTGAAAAAAGAACGCTCGATTCCAGACGAAGTTATTGCCCAACTAAAAAGTTCGCCAGCCGGTACCCATCCGATGGCACAACTTCGAACCGCGGTTTCTCTTCTTGGCGAATACGATCCCGGAGCAGAAGAGCACAGCATCGAAGCATTCAGCAAACGTTCGTTAATGCTCACTGCAAAAATTTCAACACTTGTCGCTGCGATCAAACGCATCCGAGATGGTCAGGAACCGATAGCACCTGACGAATCGTTATCACATGCTGCGAATTTCATGTACATGATGAATGGCGAAAAGCCGAGTGCAGATGCAGAAAAAGCGATGGATCTGGTTTTGATTTTGCACGCCGAGCACGGCTTGAATGCAAGTACTTTTGCGGCTCGCGTGATTGCTGCAACGCTGACAGATATTTACTCTGCCATCACCGGAGCTGTCGGTTCACTCAAAGGCCCGTTGCACGGCGGAGCCAATACTGCCGTTCTTAATACGCTTCAAGAAGTCGGCTCTGTAGAAAACGTGGCTGACTGGGTTGCAAAAACAAGAGCCAGCAAAGGGAAGTTCATGGGCTTTGGTCATGCTGTTTACCAAACGCAAGATCCCCGAGCAAAATTCCTGAAAGAGCTTTCCCGTAGACTCTCCATCGAAACCGGAGAACCAAAGTGGTACGACATGTCGATTGAAATGGAAAAGCATGTTGTCGCTGCAATCAAACGCGAATGCAATGTCGACTTCTACTCCGCATCGCTGCAACATTACATGGGAATTCCCAGCGAACTGTTTACCTGCATCTTCGCTGCTTCGCGAGTCATCGGCTGGTGTGCTCATGTGCTCGAACAAATCGATGGCAACAAAATCATCCGCCCCAAAGCAAACTACATCGGCTACGACCAACGCTGCTACGTCCCGGTTTCCAAGCGATAGAAACTCTGAAGTAGGCTTGTTGATTTGACCGGTGGTAGCTCTACGATCCCGCTTGAGGGTCGTGTGAGTGCCGTAGGCACCCGAGGACCAGACAAACTACAATCATCACAGAATTCCTAAAGCCCATACCAGCCACCCCTTGATCGAATCAATTGCGTAGCATGATTTCGCTCACCGCACTAAAAAGCAGTGTAGGCCGGAACAAGTTTTTACGAAGTTCCGGCATGATGCTTTCTGTTTGAAGGAAGATTGAACCACAAAGACTCAAAAGCACGAAGAAATTAAGCCACTGAGATCACAGGGGGGAAAACAGAACGAAAATCTATCGCGATTCGTTTTGTTTTCAAAGGCATCACCTGATTCGAAACTCTACGTTCAATCGATCAGGTGGTTCTGTCGGCGAGTGGTTATTCTCGCTCACAGTATTGGCAACCAACAGGTTCACCCAGCGATCTGGTTTGAGTGACTCAATCGGCACACGAAGGTGGGTGGCGTGCTTGCACCCTACACTGGAAGTCCGATCTTTTTCGGTGATGAGATCTCCGAAAGCGACCGGGCTTTGTTAGTTATTTCCTATGCAAAAAGACGCCATGCAAGGTTTAGTCTCTTCCCTGGAGCGCCAAGAGTAGTTGAATCATGTACCAGAACATCAATGCAACAGAAGCAAACAATGCCAAAGCAGCTGCAACATGCTGATCGGTCCGGTAATGACGCATTACATTCGAGGTATCGTACAGAATGTAACCCGCAGAGAGTCCAATCATCGCCACGGAAAACCACAGTCCCATATGAAAGCCCGAAATGGCACCGAAAATTAATGCTGCGAATGCAACGAGCGAGCCAACGACCAGGAAGCCACGCATGAAAGAAAAGTCTGCTCCGGTAATCATCACAAAGGCGGTCAATCCACCAAAGACAACCAAAGTTAACCCAGCAGCTTGAAACAGTAGCTCCGGAGTGCCAATCATTGTACTCACAAAATAACAGACTGGTGCGAAGATTATTGCTTCAGCAACAGTGTAAAGAGCAAGACCCATATACTGGGTTGTTAAGGACTTTCCATTCATTGCCCAGGAATTTGCAATCCAACTGGCTCCAATAAACATGCCTAGAAACAGAAAACCGTTTGCAACTCCCATCAATTTCAGCAGAGGAAATACCAAGGCATCGTTATTGCTGATAATGTACAACAAGCCGGCAAAGACACAGATGGCACCAGCTAAATGGGCGTAGGTTCTGCGAATGAAAGCTGCTCGCTCTTCTCGGACAGCATCAATTGCAAACGGACTGGAACTCGCGAATTCATCAGCGTAGCTCATGGAAAACCTCTTTATGTTTCTTTATCAAAGGGGAATATTTTATCGGTTACTGCATGACACTATAACCACACAATGAGCATCTATCCTGTGAGGTTTTCACGAGCAGGCCTGTGCGAGACATATTATAGGCTGAAACGGATCGAAGAATAGAGGGAATCCTGCCAAGCCAGGGCCTCATTTTGAATGAAGGGCTTCCGTTAAGAGAACCTCTGAAAATTGACTTCCAGGGCTTCTTGAACACAGTTTGATTATAATCAGGTAGCTAAAAACCCCCTCTAACTCC
>JAESQE010000043.1 GCA_016765335.1 Planctomycetaceae bacterium | reverse complement strand
GCCTTTTTTGATAAACAAACCAGAAACACCAATGGCTTCACTTAACGCTCCGCCACCGTTGCTGCGAAGGTCAATCACAACGGCATCGACTCCACCTTGCTCTTCGAATTCAGCAAGGACTTTTCGAACATCCTTTTCGGTACTTTTGAAATCTTTAACACCTTTTTGAGCGCCTTCAAAGTCCCGGTAAAAAGATGGAATTTTAATGATCCCTACTTTGGTTGCCTGGCCCACTCTTAATTGAGCCTCTGCATCCGAGCCATCAATGATTTCGCCTTTGACTTCAGACTGTTTTAGCTCAATCTTCTGGCGAACCATGGCATATGTTTCCTGCTTGGGGTTGTCCGCCTTTTTGACTTTCAACCGAACCGTTGTCCCTCTTTTTCCGCGAATCAACTGCACAACATCTTTCAGTTTCATCTCGACAATATCGACAAATTCACCGGTCTCCTGACCGACAGCCACAATTTTANCGCCAGTTTCAAGTCGTCCGTCGCTATCAGCTGCGCCACCGGGAACAACTTCNGCAACCACGGTATAACCATCGTCGTATCTTAGTTGTGCACCGATACCGTCGAGTGACAGTCGCATGTTAATCTGGAAATCTTCGAGAGTTCTTGGTGACATGTAGCTGGAGTGCGGATCGAAACATCGAGTCAATGCAGAAAGATACATCTCTGCAATCTCTTGTTCATCAGTCTTTTTGAGACTACTCGCGATTGTGCGGTATCTACGATGCAACTTTTCGAGAGCTTCTTGGGGATCGGACTTTTCGTCATCTTCTTCCAGGTCAAGTTTCACATCGAGCAGTTCATATTTGATACGTTTTCTCCATCGCTCATTCAGTTCGGCTCGAGTTTTTGCCCAAGGGAGGTCGTCTCCTTTAATGACCATCTCTTCATCAATTGTAAAATCATGCTCTTGGTCGATCAGTCGATGAGCATACTCGGTTTGCCTGGTTAATGAGGCGAGATACATACCAAAGACGTCTTTAGCAAACTTTATTTTTTTTCCGATCAACTGATCGTCGAGGTTCTTTCGCTGTGGGTTCAGCTTTTTGATATCACCTTCAAGAAAATAAAGTTTGTTCGGATCCAAATCGTCGATGAACCGATCAAACAACCGAGTCGAAATGTTATCGTTGACTTTGCCTTGGCTGATATGAAAAGTTTCAATCATTTTGCAGACAAGACTTGCGGTCTCTCCACTATTGACTTCTTTTCCTTTGAATTGTTGAGCGGCGATTGTTGTTGCAATCAAGCAAACACAAAATAGAGACAACGCGATAATTCGACGAAAGGTCGGAGACTTCATGAGTGATTCCCAAGTGCTTTGGTTTGGAGATGACATATTGACTCTGGAGAGAATGATGGAGGTCAGGGGAGTCTGGACAGCACCTTCCGAAGTGCCTTGGCAACGAATCAAATCGCGACCTCATAAAGTCCAAGCGGTCACAAAACAGAGGGCCTCACTACAATAACTGTGAGGCCACTACGATTTGACCAATGTGATATCTTCCTTGATCTTCCTACCTCGCATCAATAGTAACGTGTTTGAGTGAATTGGGCAATATGCAGATTTCAGAGTATTTGTAACATATGCAGTACAAAGAGGTTCGGTCGAATCCTGAAGGCATTGCGTATCGTTAGACCTCCATTATTCGTGCTTTACCTCTGGTTTGAGTACGCAAAAACAGGGGACATTGTTGGCACAAATTAATCAATCAGACGATTTTCACCAACTGGCAATCAGCCTGCAACGAGCCTGGAAAGTCCCGAGCTAGTCATTTCGTGCAATTGGCAGCGACCATTTTTCTGGGAAACCGATAGTGCGTTTTGGCATCGATCCCAGAGTTCTTGATCCGGTTTCTTGTCTTTGGCCAGGGCTTCATCAAAAACAGTGTAGCTAAATGAGGCGGTAACAAAAACTTCCTGCTCTGTTTCCGGATTGATATATCGATGCGATCGAATTGCTTTACGAGCGATGTTGGACAGTTCCTGAATTGTTTCGGGATGGGTATCAGGCACGATGACAATTAGCAGATCTTCGGTGACCTGAGTCACCAGATCGTTCTGAGTGAATTTTCGCAGAACAATGGACCCTGTTTTCTTCACGAATGCATCAGCCGTAGTTGCTCCAAATTGCTGAGCATGGCGAGTGTAGTGATCAAGCNTAACGAAAAGCACCGCACAGATACTATCAGTTTGTTGCATCGCGACCAGAAGCTGTTGCAGGTTTGCCTGATAAGCGGTTGCATCGGGGAATCCGGTTCGCTGGTCCGCAGGGGCGAGTTCCCAGTTCGGCAACTTAAACGGCTTCAACTTTCGCTTCTTCGGCTTGGGGGACTGTTGCGTGCGATCCATTTTTTCTTGCAGCGTTTGATTTGCACAAGACTGCGAAATTCTGTTTAACTGACCAGACAATTTACTGGTCAGAGATTCGATCGCTTCGCGTTGACTGGAGTTGAGTTTCTGACTTTCTGGATGCTGATTAAAAATTTGGCAGGCTTGTTCCGCTTTTTCTAATGATTGCGTAACGCAATCGAATAGTTTTTCGAATCGTTTACCCATGCGCTGCACCGCAGAGAAGTGATACCAGCGTTCGTAAAGCAAACCCAACGCAAAGCCAACCGCAGCAGAAACCGGAATCGCAACCACGACCAATAACATTTCCTTGGGAATGAATGCAAAATTCGACAAGAATGAGATTACTTCTTCCATAGGGACCAGCAGCCTTCAACTATACGCATTCGCGTATTTGTTTGCGCGTTGTATGTTTCCTAAGTCCTTGTCAGCACAAGGCCACGAATGACATCTTCTCGCAAGTATTAATTGAGCTTGGTAATAATTCNAAATTACGTTTCACGTCATCATGTTGTGAATGCTTGTTGCTCGATCTGCTCAAAGATATTTTCTTACGGATAATTACCCCTGCGTAGCACAATATTTCCACAATAAAACTTATGCTTCAAAAGCTGTTCAAGAGGGGAAATTCAATGAATATCGGGCAAGTTAATCACAATCGAATTCGGATTATCGGGATTATGACAGCCAGCAGATCACTTTACGTCTTCCGTATCCTATGCCCTGGAATCTAGCTTCCTTGAATTCCAGTNTAGTAGTCCAACTAGCGTTAAAGGTTAGTCATTTGGGCAGAGGCTTTTGATGTCCCGATTGGGAACAAATTAAAACGGATAGATTTTATTTTACCACAGAGACGCAGAAAACACCGAGTTAAAAAAGTAGCAGAAAAACAATCAATTTAACTCAAGAGATATACGGTATTGGTTTTTTCTCTGTGACCTCTGCGTCTCCGTGGTTAATTTCATTTCTTCCTATTTGATACCGACTACGTTGGGTGAGTCGCCAGGAAATCATATTCCAAAATCATTAAACTGTCTGCCATTTAGCGCTAGTTGCAATAGTAGTTTCAGTAAAGTAATGACCACAGGGCGATATGCTTTGTGTGCGATGCTCAAAGAATTAGCTGAAATACTGGAGGGATTAGATGCAGGATACCGAGAAACTGTTCAATTTTCATTAGGACAAAAAAAGAGGAACACCTTAGACATCGGCAAGCATTTACGCTGATCGAGCTTCTGGTGGTGATCGCAATTATTGCGGTTCTGGTGGCGCTGCTGCTTCCGGGGTACAATTCAAAAACACGGGACATACCGAATGGCCAGATGGACGTGTCCATCACAGCGGATTCACCGTCACGTTATCCCCCAATTCGCACGTCAATTTCACAAACAGCGGCACACTCTATACCGAGACCGATTACAATTCCTGGCAGGAAGGAAAGAATGGCTTCGCAGGAAACCCCAGCTACACCATTGTTACTTCTCGCAGTTATCACACAGGAATTGTAAACGTCTGTCTGCTCGATGGTTCGGTCCGTTCAGTCAGCGAGAACATCGACATCACCATTTGGCACGCAATCGGCACACGATCAGGCGGCGAAATCATCGGCCATTTTTGAATTTGGACGGCAGGCTCAGTGAGCGGCAAGGTGATAGCCGCCGGTGGGCATCCAATCTGAACATGACCTACTCACTCCAGCTAGTAACAGCCAATTATTCTTCGAACACTTCATCCAGAGGTGCGTCAGGATAGTTGACAATGACTGAGGTTTTGATGCCGCCTCGTGGTGTGAAATCGGCTCGGATTTCCATCATGCGTGGGCGGGTGACTTCGACCAAATGATCGAGAATTGTGTTCGTCACGCTTTCGTAGAACGCACCATGATTTCGGTATTGCTGTAAGTAAAGTTTGAGTGACTTCAATTCGTAGCAGACTTTATCTGCAATATAAGTGATCGTTAACGTCCCAAAATCGGGCTGGCCTGTTTTGGGGCAGACCGAAGTGAATTCCGGACAAACGGTTTCGATGATGTAGTTTCGCTTGGGATTGGGATTTTCAAATGTTTCCAGAAGATCTGTGCTTGGCTCGGACATATCGCTTACGTTCATATCAAAAAGTATTGTGAGGTGACTGAAAAGATCAGGTGATCAAACTTGTCTCCAGGATTATAAAGCCTGTCTAGCAATTGGAAAGCGAGAAATTCTTCATCCGTCCCCCAGTTATAATATCCGGTGAAAAATGAACAAAAGGGTGGCTGGGGCGCAAAAGAAATTTTGAGGAAATTATAGCCCGCCCATGCAAAACTGACTGGACCTCACAACTAAATGGTTCTGGCCCCGTAATCTGCAAAGCACAGCTTAAGTGCAACTCAGCAATCGACTGGCACCCCAGGCACCCCTCGATCGAATCAATCGTGTCGTTTTCGAACATGATTGCTAAAACAAGTGCCATTAAGCTAGCGTCTTGCCGCTTACAGGATAAATAATTCGCAGTTGCAATTTCATTTTATGTGCAACTTTTGACGCCGTTGACCAGATCAATCGCTGTGTTGTGGAACAGATCCTGGATTTCCGGTACTCCCATGCCGAGTAAATCAGCTGCCCGTTTCATGGCTCGCAGTTGTTCGTAACGAGTGAATGTCATTTCTGATTCGCAGTGTGTTAAATTGAGTTGGTGGTTTTCCGGACTCAAATAGGCCCACCCAAATCCAAAGGTAATGTACTTGCCTCGCAAGACGCCGACGGGAATATCGTCGCTTCCATACATCACGCGATTGGGGCCAACGGTTTGAATCAACGCAGCAATGGCATCGGTTTCGCATACCGAAGAAGTATCGTACCAGACATTGGGAAGTTCTCGCAGCACCGAAGCTGCTCTTTCAATGGCCCAGGTCGAATAACTTCTCGCACAATGGGCCAGCACCCAGCGAGCATTGGGGTATCGCTGGGATAAATCTTGCAGATCTCTCAAATTGTCCGGATCAGCAACGGCATCTTTTTTGGAAAGATGCATCATAATGATCAGCCCTTTTTCATGGGCGATCTCGATTTGATGTTCGGGCATAAAATCAGTAATCGAACAATTGACCGCATCTCCCGAAGAGGAATAGACCCGGTACGGCTTGAATCCCAGAAAACCAGAACGATCCAGTTGCTCATAGATTTCTTCACTCGACATACCCGGATGCACCAGCATCAAAGCTCCCGATTGTTCGTCCTGTCTCATTTCATTGGCGATGTAATCATTCGAAGCATCGAAATCACAAGGATGAGAAAATGGAAACGGGAACGACAATCGATGCACTTCTCGCCCTGGCATCAGCAAGACATCTGCTCGGTCCAGCCGCTCAAAAGGGACTTCGGTAAAATGAGGCAGCACGAGCTTCGCCATCGAGCCTGTATTCTTCTCGGGATCCAGATTAAAGTCCCATTTGTAGATATGACTGTGCGCATCAAACACTTTTTCGGGAACAAACTGATCCAGTTCCTGTTCCCAGATTCTGCGATCAATATCTCTGATTTCAAATGGATCTATCATTCTCAATTATCCTGTTGAGTGGCAAGACGCTAGCCGCCGGTGATTGATTAACGAGTTCCGATTGATATTAACTTCCTGAAGGAGAATCATCATCGCACTAACCGTTGAAAATATTCCTTTTTCGGGATGCACTCCAGTAAATCATCCAAACGGTTGTCTGCTAAGCCTGCTGCAAGAATTGTGAATGTCTCGCGTGCTGCATCCCATGTCTGGGATAACTCTGCTTCTCCCTGAGCAGCATTGAGATAAAACGAGGTGTAACCATGACAGCCCCGCTTGGCCATTTCCTGGATATAAAGCGTGCTCAGTTTTGTTTTTGTCTCTGCATCTTCCACCTGAAACTCAAGATAAGGATGAATCGACACGCCTTTGCACACAACAGGTAAACCGATTTCGCTGGCAATCGCGGTCAGCTGAGAAATCAGCTGCGTTCCGGTGTGCTGCACAATCGCTGGGACGTTCCGTTTTTTTACTTCCCGGATCGTAGTTAGTGCTGCGGTCAGCCCCACGGTTTCTCCCCAGTAAGTACTCGATATAAACATTTGCGAAGAAGGAGACATCACATCCCGTTTTCCAACAACTGCTCCCATGGCGTAACCGTTGGAAATCGATTTTGCAAAGACCGACATATCCGGTTCGACCCCCACCACAGACTGAATCCCATCAACTGCTAAGCGAAATCCGGTGGTCACTTCATCGAAAATGAGAACGACATCATGTTCTTTTGCCAGCTTTTGGACACCCGCCAGATAACCTTCAGGAGGAAGCTCTGAGCGAATTGGTTCCATAATAATCGCAGCGACTTCTCCGCGGTTTGCATCCAACAATTCGCCCAATGCGTTTAAATCGTCATAAGGAAACGGGATGGCAGTCTGCTTCAAACCACTGGGAACACCAATCGGTTCGATGCCTGAAAACAGGTGCTCATTCAAACTCTCTTCGGCAGTAAGGTTCGATGCGATGTACCAGTCGTGCCAGCCGTGATAACCGCAAAACAGAACTTTATCTCGACCAGTAACTCCACGAGCAATCCGAACCGCGACCGCACAGGCCTCTCCGCCGCTACGGGTGTAACGCACCATTTCTGCACACGGGATGGTTGCAACTAATTCTTCAGCCAGCTCCAATTCTAATTCGTGAGTGATCGAAAAGTTCGTTCCCCGATCAATCTGCGATTTGACTGCATCATCCACTACCGGATCTGCATAACCAAGTAAAATGGCACCAATCCCGGAAACCCAATCGATGTATTCATTCCCATCCACATCCCAAATCCTGGCTCCTTTGCCATGTGATGCAAAGATCGGCGAAATCCCATGAGCAAACCGTGTCGGGCGGCGGCTGATGAGCTGTGTCCCACCGGGAATCAACTCCAACGCTCGCTGATACATTTCTAACGACTTAGGAATCTGGTGATTTTCGGGGTTTCTTGCAGAACTCATGGATGACTCTTTTCCGACAATAGATTCTCTTAGGTGTATCTCAAACCTTGAATGCGGGCGAGTGACATGAGATGGTATATAAACTATTCTACTCCCCAAACCCTTGCCAAGGGTTGAAGTAGAATATTTTGGAGATCCGAAGTTTCACTGTCCCGTGTGTTTAAGAAATCCACCTGCCCCTTTGAAAGGCTCTTTCAAATGAGAAACCTCCTTTTTGTCCCTTTGATTTGTCTGGTTGCGTCCTCTGCGATAGCTGATGATTCAAAGAAAGCAGAGGCGTTTGAAAATCGGATCCAACAACTCGAAAAAAGAGTTGCAGAGCTAGAAGCGTTTACTGCACCAATAATTGCCAAGCAAAATAAAGAGAAACGAATCAATCAACAACGTCTCAATGCCCGAGAGCGGATGCAAAAAGATTCGAAGGCATATTCGAACGAACAGCTACGTGAAATCGAATCGCTTTATCAGGTTGCCAATAAACAGTGGCGCACACAACAAGGCAAGCAAAGC
This sequence comes from Planctomycetaceae bacterium, assembly GCA_016765335.1. Lineage (GTDB taxonomy): Bacteria > Planctomycetota > Planctomycetia > Planctomycetales > Planctomycetaceae > Rubinisphaera. Next base: position 3,093 of record JAESQE010000043.1, on the reverse strand, counting down.
CTCGAAAAACTGGTTGCAAATTTCGACAAAGCCAATCGTACAGGCTGTGCACTACTTTATTTAGGGCAGATGAGTAAAAAGCAAGAAAGAGAAAACTATCTGCAACGTGCAATTGCTGGCTTTAGCGACTGCTACTATGGCGATGGCGTTCAGGTTGGTGCGTACGCTCGGTATTATCTGGCGTACCACTACAAAGAAAAAGGGATGGACAAGCAAGCTGAAAATTTATTCAAGGAGCTTGCTACCCAATACCCCGATGCTATTGACCATAGAGGTCAACTGCTTGCTGATTTAATGACCCAAACGAAATCATAAAAAACAAGCCATCGATAATCTGTTCTTAAGGAATAATGAAGAACAGTCCGGTGTAGACTTCTGCGGTGAGCAGTGCGGCCCATGGATTCAGCGGTATTTGATAATAGTATTTGGGAGCATTAATATCCCCAGGACGGAAATGCCCTAAGGGGTAAACGCATTTCGATACCGGCTGCATTGCCATCNGATACGGCAAGCCGAGAAGTTGCAAATTGAATCTTGCAATCGAAGCCACGGGCTGAATCAAAGGGCGATGAATGTGACCGTAACGCTCTAAGTTTGGATCTTCAAAGTACAACGGATTGCTATGCACATTCGACGCCTTCCAACTGTAATCCAGATTCGCAAAATTCCGGGCTGGTGGTATGTCTGAGCCAGGCAAGCTCTCAATCCCTGGGCATTGGACCTCAGCGTTGGAGATCAAGCCGGGCCGCACAGCTTTGAGGAAACAAAGATGACGACCTGGGTCTACCTTGCGAAGTTTTTGATCCGGTTCGTAATCAACAAATGGTGATATCGATTGGACCGGCTTGATTTTGTCAAACTGACCATAAAGCCCTTGGGCTTTCAAGCTGTTTTCGACTTCTTCAGGCGTTCTCATTTCCGAGAGATCGGTTTCGAGATTTTTGAGATCCTGCACCGGGGCTGGCATCGGTAAATCAGGTGTAAAAGCTATTTTCACGCTTTTCACATCCGAAATCGGAATGGCCTGTATTCCGGATAACTTTTTTGGCTGTGTGGAGACAGGAAGACTTACCGGCTGGGCCGCTGGCATTGGTAGATCAATCGAGTTGACTTGTTTCTGATCTTTTGACTGAGGCAAGTCTACAGAATTACTCGGCTGGGGATTCTCACGAAATTGGTGCTGGTCTAATTGAAATCGCTCCTGGTAAATTGACCCAAAATCTAGAAAGGGAACNTTGGAGGAAATCACAGACTTCAGTTTCGCTGTTTTTTCACGCAACGGGATTTTTTCTGACTCGGGTAGCTCGTCTGCTTCTGTATGTTCCGGTTCAGATTTTCTTTTCCCTGCACGTTCGCGTCGTTCTTCGCGTCGTTCTGAAGCGCGTTTGCGAATGGACTTCCATCGGTTTTCTGCTGACCGATTTCGCAGATGATCCAAAGGATTCTCTTGGGCAACAAGGGCTTGTCCCAAGATAAATGCGAATAAACAAATCGACAAAACAGAAATTGCACCCAACAGCGGTTTACTTACGCCCCCCTGGCGAATGCTCTGCTGTGTAATTTGGTGCTTCCTGCGTGATTGCAATGTCATGCGGATGGTTCTCCCTCACCGTCGCTGCCGATATTTTTATAAATCGGGATTGAGTTCTTAATTGCTCAATCGACTCCATTCCCAGGTATCCCATCCCGGCACGGAGTCCTCCAACTAACTGATAAATAAACTGATGCAAATGCCCTTTATAGGCGACTCTTCCTTCGACTCCCTCGGGAACAAGTTTGTCTTGTGTTTTCTTCTTCCCGTCCTCTTCAGTCAAAGATTGGCGATAACGATCGCTACTCCCCTTGACCATTGCTCCTAACGATCCCATTCCCCGGTATCGCTTGAAGGAACGTCCCTGATAGAGAATTAATTCCCCCGGACTTTCATCCAAACCAGCAAGTAATCCCCCAAGCATTACACTGGATGCTCCAGCAGCTAAAGCTTTGGAAATATCTCCGCTGTATCTAATTCCTCCGTCAGCAATAATTGGGATGCCACTTTCAATAACAGCTTTGGCAGCCTCACTGATGGCTGTTAGCTGAGGCATCCCGACCCCAGAAATAATTCGAGTTGTACAAATTGATCCCGGGCCAATCCCCACTTTGACACAGTCAACGCCCGCATCCATTAACGCTTTGGCTCCGTCATAGGTGGCAACATTGCCTGCAATGACTTCAATGGAGGACCATTGTCGTTTAATTTCACGTACCGTTTCCATCACATTGATGGAGTGACCATGCGCACTATCAACAACCAGAACATCGACTCCTTTATTGAGTAACGCTTCGACACGCTCGAAATCGTGCACGCCGACCGCTGCCCCAACACGCAACCTCCCGCGAGCATCTTTCGAAGCCCGGGGGAACTGCATATTCTTGTCAATATCCTTAATCGTGATTAATCCCTTTAACTGGTATCGGTCATTGACCAGCAAAAGTTTCTCTACTTTATTCTCTCTGAGAATTCTCTCCGCTTCTTTTAGATCAGTGGACTCTGAAGCGGTGACCAAATTCTCTTTTGTCATCACCTCAGATATGCGAGTTTCCTCAGAATCAAGAAATCGCAAGTCACGACGCGTTAAAATCCCCTTAAGGTACCCATCTTCCGTGATGGGGACGCCACTCACGTTTCGACTATCCATCAGCTGACGAGCTTCGCCAACTGTCACGTTGGGCGGCAAAGTGACCGGATCGACAATCACGCCGTGTTCACTTCGCTTCACGCGATCAACTTCCAGGGCTTGTTGTTCGATAGACATATTCTTATGAATAATGCCCATGCCCCCTTCTTGAGCCATCGCGATCGCCATCTCACTTTCAGTGACGGTATCCATCGGACTGGAAATGATCGGCACACTCAGCTTAATGTTTCGTGTTAATTGCGAGCTGATATCCACTTCGTTGGGCATTACATCGCTATAAGCGGGCACCAACAGAACATCATCAAACGTCAATCCTTCTCCAATAATGCGATCCTGCATCTGAAAGCCTTTTCACTTCTTATTCTATTTAATGTGTACTTTACGTCGTAGTCGTCCAACTAGCGTTAAATGT
>JAESQE010000042.1 GCA_016765335.1 Planctomycetaceae bacterium | reverse complement strand
GGCTCGAATGACTTTTGCAATGCTGCCCGTGGAAAGCATCACTTGAGATCCAACTGGAAACAGCGACTGCGTTCGCAGCATGGCCCGTAAAACCACCGGGTCAAGAACCCCGTTTTTTGCTAACCGAAACATTTGCATGGTCGCTTCATAAGGAGCAATCGCTTCGCGAAAAGCAGTTGCAGATGTCAACTCGATATAACAATGAGCAACATGCAAAATCCTTGCAAACAGGTGAATGCTATTCCCTGTACGACCCCGCGGATAACCTTTGCCGTTGACCTGTTCGTGAACCTGGTAAGAAACCAGCGGAACTAACGTTGGCAGTCCGTCAATTTGTTCGAGTAGGTCAACCGAATAGATTACGTGCTTTTGTAATTCGAGTCGCTCAGACTCATTCAACGGGCGTGGGGGGTTACGCAAATGCGATGGCATCTTCAGCATTCCCCAATCATGCAGCATTCCAGTAACGCCCACGCGACAAACATTTTGGTTGTTCAGCCCCATTTCTATCGCAATGCTCATTCCAAGAATAGCCATCCGATGACAGTGCTGCGCCAATGCGTCATCAAATGCAAGATTCGCTGCTAAAGAGTTAACGCAGTCGAAGTCTTCGCATAGGTTATCCAGGAAATCGCAAGTTACTTCACGAAAGAAATCTCCGCTCAGACTCTTGGGATCAAAAGTCGTACTCATCAATTCGGAGAGCTGTCTACACTGCTGCTGGTTGTTATCTTCGAATATCGCAACGGTATCACTGGAGTAGCTATCGCTTCCATGATCAACAAGGGCATCTCTGGTTGCATCGCCGTTATTGGTAACAAACTGCAAACCATTGTTAATGGTTTTGCCTAGTTGCTGCGTGACTTCCGATTTGCAGTTTTCTTTTTTTGTATTGCCTGCGGTTTTGCTGACGGTACGAATTAAAGAAATAACCTCTGCATCATCGCTGTGCATGCATACTTTTGAGATCCCCCGCTCCTGAAGTCTTCGTCGAAAACTTGGGGTAATCATCGCTCCTTGAGCAAGCAGCAAAACCCCGATCTGATCGTAGATGGGAAACTTGATCGCGTGACCAAGGAGCATCGTTTCCGTATCCACCATCACGGATTCGTCAGTGGACTGGGATGCCAATGGACTACTATTTAAGTTCTTCGGTCCGGTCTGCTTCGATTTATTGATCGTCGATTCAATCATCACTCCAGCCACTTTCTGATACGCATTCGCATATTTGTTTGCGCGTTGTACATTCCCTAAGTCCTTGTCGGTACAAGGCCACGAGCGAGAGCTTCACGCAAGTATTAATTGAGTTTGGTATGAGATTGACTTAATCTCAAGACGCATCTTTGTCCAAGGTGTAGAATTCATGATAATGCAGCCATGAATTTCCAAATGGTATCAAAAAATATTTGCGAAGATTTCAGCTCAGCTGCACAGGATTCAAATAATGATCTCATCGCAACGGGAAGCAATTCCCCAAGCACCATTCTCTGAAGCTTATGTTGTAAAAAAGCATCATGTGGCGAATCTCGATACAAACAGAATGCCAGCATGCATTTTAATCGCAGTAAGCCGCATAACCGGTACGCGTGGCCTTGTACCGACAAAAACTTAGGGGGCATTCAACTCGCAAGCAAATATGCGAATGCGTATTTGGAGTGGCATGCTCACTCGGTCGGTCAGGCTTCCTCAGTACACAAAAAAGCCTTTGCTGTTCTAAGTAGAACAGCAAAGGCTGAGACGAGAGAATTCGTGTTTATTGATCTGCTGATTTGCTTTGTTTCAGGGAAGCTCTAAAAATGAATTTCAGAGCTTCTTAAAAGACCCCCTACCCCCTCTAACTCCCCTTCGCAAAGGGGAGAACCAATTTTATGGAGGTTCTGTTTATCCAATGCGAATATTCAAGCCAGCTGCAAATATGTGTGTAGAGGGCGGGGTTCAAATCAGACGTAGTTTTTCAACGCCAGTACCAGGAAGACGATGCCTGCAATCAGACTGCCCGTGGAGAGCATCATCAAGCCAACGTAAACGTCTAGCTGAGGTGCAGATTGGGGGACGTTATTAGAACTTTGTCGTGACATTGTCGCCTCTCTTAATGATACCAGATTTTGCTTTTTCGATGATGGTTCCTACAGATCGATCTGAGTCCACATAGGTCAATTTTATCTGTCCCAAATACTGAGCCTTTTCGCCTGTTTGCAGGCCTGATCGGTAGAGACTTAGTATGTGGCCCTTTATCAGGCCATCATCACTTCCCCCAGAAATTTCAACGTGATCAACAGACCCTTTTTTGTTTTTTCCGACATTCAGCACAATCCCATCCATCTTGGGGGGAGGATCTGTTTGGGCAGCGTAAATTCGAGGATCTGTTTCGAGATTGTTGTTTCGTACAACCTTTCTCAGAAATGCCAATTCCTTGACCAATTCTTTATTTTTAGCAATCAGAGAATCTCGCAACACTTCCAAGCTGTAATGTTCGTCTGCAACTTTCAGCGATTCGTCTGATTTATCTTTCAGCTTTTTATGCAAACCTACGTTCACGACTCTTTGTGTCATCGCTTCGGATCGGCGATCTTCGGCTTCGTCTTCAGCAATTGAAGCTAACGAAGTTTGAGTTTGTAGGTCGTTGGCAAATCTTTGTGATTCGCTTTGGAGGTCGTTGATTTCTCTTTTGTAAGCTGCGTTTGCGGCTTTAGCTGTATCTGCTTCGCCTTGAATTGTTTTCAAGGCCGTTTCTTTTTCTGTTGTGAAGGCATCGTATTCTGCCTGGAGGTTTTTTAGATTCTCTTCAATCACACTGAGGCTTTTTTGACTATCCTCAGCTGTTGCCTTCCAGTCCGTTTGATACGTAAACACGGTGACGGCAAAGCCCATGAACGTGACNGACAACAGGATCTGCATCACCACGAAAAACTTGCCGACAAATGACATCTTACTCTCCCAATAACAACACGATCACTTATTTTTTGAACAATCGTTTCTTATGAAACACGACTGATAAACTGCACACTAAACAGGCCGCGACAATCAAAACTATCAAGGCATTATGCCCTACATTGTGGCNCGATCAAAGGAATCTGACCAATTGTTGTCAGATTTAATCGAAATCTTTTGATGGTATTTGCCACTTATCATCTTCTCTTAGCCCCAACAGGAAAGAGAATTCACCTTTGTACTAGCATCGAATTTCATGCTGGAAGACTCAAGCAAACAGCCACTGGGTTACCTGATTCTTGCGAAAACGCGTAAGCAATTCCTACTGTAGGGATTCTTTCAATTGTTGCTGACGAGTTTGCAGCTTCACGACATTGCCTTGCACTCTGCGAACCATATCCGTTAACTGCGATTTCAACTGCGAGGCTCGGAATTTATCAGAGACGACTTCTGCAATTTCTTCACGAACCCGATACACATCACTTCGTCTTCGCTCACGTGTTTGCTGTGTTTTCTGAGCAACCGCTTTTTCTCGCTCGGCATCTGTTGTGAGTTTGTCTACCAACTCGTCCAGTTGTTTCATTTGGGCAAGTAATTGTTCTGCTCTGGTTACAACAGCTGCTGTGTCTTGTTCGATAGAAGCTTTTGCAGCAGCTATATCTTTTTCCAAAAAGGGAATTTCTTCTTGATGCAACGTCAGCTCAGTCTGAGCGTCCTGCGTTCCCCGCTTGTACATCGCTTCGAGAACTTCAGACATATTAATCGAAGTGGAGACAGATTCCCCACTCAAACGTTTCGCAGCAGACCAACTGGGAGTTTCCCCCTCAGTTTTTGTTAACGTGAACTCGTCCAACTGCCTGGCTTCAGATGCGCGATCAGGAATCGTCACCCAGCGAGATATCGCAAAGGACATAAACGCGACCGAAGACATCGCTACCAGAACTGTAAATACGCGACCAATTGTTGAAATCATGAATCACCCAGACTCGAATTAACAATCTATAACAAATAAACTTCTAATTACTGTAAACATTTAGAGTACCCGATGCGACTCACTCGAACCTGTTTTGAGCAGTTCAATTACGGAAATCTCTAACCGTTAACGTCGGTTCATGTTACCGGTATTCGTTGCACAAAGTCAATTTTCAATACTAAAAACACGAAGAAGCTTCTCCTGATTATCCGTACTGGGGAGTCGTAGGGGTTATCCGCCATCCTCGATTTTCAATATTTGCAACAGTTCACCAGTGATTTTTTCCCATCAACACTCGCACAAATGAAGTGATCACGTTATTGTCCAGTAATCACAAATACGCATTCGCGTGTTTGTTTACGGGTTGGATAATACCCGAGGTCTGCCCAAGATTAACTACTTGATCACAGCAGACCACCGAACCAGTTATGAAAATGGAGAACAACGAAATGGCAAAACTCTCAAAGCCTTGGCACAAAACAGGTCTTTGCACCGGTCTCTTACTCTTGCTAGTGGTCGGCTGGGCATCTGCAAACTCGCTGTTGGTTCAGCAGGTTGCCCCGGAAGATCTCCTGCCCGCAAACAGCTTTTTCTACCTCCAGGTTGATGGCCAACAAATCCATCAAGAAGCCTACAAGCAAACGGCTGAGTACAAAGCGTTTACTGAATCTGGCTTAGCAGCCATTTTTAAAGAATTAGGCGAAACAATCACTGCCCAAAATAGTCAGAACAGTCCGCTCGACATGCAAAAGATGACCGAACTGTTTAGCGATGGATTTGTCCTTAGTGCTTCGTTGCCCCAAGGCGAAGGTCTGCCCATTCCAAGTATTACTATTGTTGCGCCCAATGCAGGCAGAGCACAAGCAGAGTTACTGAAGCTCGCGATGACCAGCGGAGAAAATATTGAAGTCAAGGAAATCGAAGGACGAAACGTCGCAACGTTTCTTATCCCGAATTCTCCAGGGATCGAAATCGGAATGTGGGCAGAAGGTAAGCACCTGGTTGTTACCGCAGGGCCAAATTCGATAGCCAATACAATTGCTTGTGCAACAGGAGAAGCCCCTTCAATTTCTTCAAATGAAAAATGGGAGCAGGTGAACTCCGCTGAGTTAGACTTCGATCAAATCAGCTTGTTCTGGTTGGATTGGAAAGCTCTACAGAACACTTATGGGGGAATCCCAATTCCTGTTCCGCTTCCGCTTGCTGAGCCTTTGACTGTGAGTACCATTCTGGAATTGTTGGGGATTGATAAACTCGACCAGCTCATTTCACGCTCCGGCTACAAAGGGGAAGCAATCTGGTCCGAAACCAATCTCGTGGGAATGACCAACAAAAACGGCACGACAATGACATTAAAGGATTTGCCACCGTTGCCTAAAGTGATCAACTATTTCAGTGCGTTCCAGTGTGATCCTTCAGGGGCATATGATCATCTGATTAAACTTGCCCAAGACTCAGCAGCAATTGCTGGACCGCAGGCTCAAAGCCAGGTTGATGCAATCTTGGGAATACTGCCACAGATGATTGGTTTTGATCCCAAAGCCGATTTGCTTGATCACCTGGGTAACACCGTTTGCGTTTATGACGACCCGAATGGCGGATATCTCGGGACAGGCACAGTGGTCTGTATCTCCTTGGATGATGCAGAAGCAGTCAAAGGATTTATTTCAGGTCAGCTTGATCGACTAGAAAATTACGAAGCAGCCGGCGGTCAAATCCACATGCCTGTTTATCCTTTCCGTGTCGATAAAAATGATGGCTCATTGGTTGTTTTCGATATTGAAGTTAGCCGCGGGATCACTTTACAGTACGGTGCAATCCAGGTCATTGACAACTGGCTTGTCATCAGTGTGATGCCTCAAGCTGTGGAAGCATTCTATCTGCGAACCCAAAACAAGCTCGCAACCTGGAAACCAAATCAAGAGCAACAAACAGCCTTGAATGAACTGCCTGACGAATTCACTGCGTTGACCGTAATGGATACCCGTAAGACTTTCCGGGTGCTTTTGAATCTTGCGACACCTTTCCTACCTGCGATTCAAGCCGCAGCTTTTCAAAGTGGTTTGATTGGC
>JAESQE010000659.1 GCA_016765335.1 Planctomycetaceae bacterium | reverse complement strand
CTCCGCTCGTAATGTCTTTTTGAATTATCAGAAGTTCTGAGGCCGTTTGTCTGAAAAGGCTACGAGTAAAAAGGTGGCGATTGGTCCCAGCAAAAGTGAGATCAGGAACCAGTTGAGTCCGCTGCGGTTTTTGCCTTGTGCAAGGCCCGCATTAATCAGTGCCAGGGTGAACCACCCCACAAAATATTCTTTGGCTTCTTCCATTCTCTCATCCTTGGGTCGTTGATTCTTTGCTTCGGGATAAAACGAGACTCATCAGGCCACTGATTAACATAATTCCAATCAGACCTGTGGCTGCTGCAATGATTCGATGATCCAGAATGGAATTTCGCAGGCTAGGCATTAAGGCTTGCATTCTCTCTGGAGTGATATTCACAAACAGGTGCTCGCGGAACATTTTTGTCGGCGAGCCATTAAGGTTCACCTGAAGTGATTCGCTATGATTTGTGTCAATCAGCGTGCGAATCTGAGCATCATTAAGATGCCCTGCCTGCAGTGATAGTTTGGGGCCAATGACTTGAAAAGCAATGCGATTTGCATCTTTTTTTGCTTCCTCTAATGTTACAAATCGTCCACTGCTGACAACAAATTGATCGGGGATGCTTTGGGGATCTGAAAGCACATCAGACAAATTATTCTTTTCAATAGTCAAATTTGAGCCTTTTAGCCAACTCGGGAAAGAAGAAAGGCGTTTTTGTTCTTCCTCTAGTTCTACCCGAGCATCTGCCAGTTTTTGCTTGATGCTAGCATTCTCATCTTTTACGGTCTCTTTTTTGTCTACGCCTGATCCTTGTTTTATCTCTTCGGAATCGGTTTTCGTTGTTGCTGTTTCTTGGTCGATTGGGATCAACTCAGCTTCTAATTGTTTTTCCAACTCTTGGATTCGATTTTCTAATTCCTTTTGTTGAGAAGCAGATTCTGGCAGGGATGCAGGTTCTGCATCGATTCTTTTTGCCTGTGCCTGTTGCATCGAATGCGATGCCGCCCGATATGCTATCGTTGTCAAAAAGGCAAACAATATCACCGAAACGCTGAGGGCAACTCCAACGCCAATGAACAGGCCAGCTAGAGAGATTCTCTTCGATATAATTGCGGTGACCACAATTATCGTTAGCGATAAAACCACAAGAATGATAACTAATTCGAGTATTCCCATATTCTTAATCCTTTGTTTTTATTACTCAACATGCCTGCACGGCGAGGCCAGTTGAATTGCTGCTGCTATTGTTGCAGCCCAGGTCATTGCCCAGACCACTGGGAATGCGAAGACGCAGCAGATGACATAGGCAATCACAACAGTCAGCGCGATCGAACTGAGACGGAACCGATGCAGTCGATCAAAATCTCCTAGTTGCCACCAGGCACGCATCGCAAACAGGAATCCAAAGAAGACCGCATATCCTGCAATCGTGGGAGACCAGTGTTTTTGTCTCTGTGAATTGCTTTGTGTACTGGAGTCTTCTTCATAGGCACTGTCTTGTTCCGGTTCTCTGTGAGCACTGGATTCTACATGAGTGACTGTAAGAGCTTCGATTGGATTCTCTTGATACTCACGATGGTTATCCCGGGCGATCAATTGTGATTTTTCTTCACTGACTAATGAGTGCTGTCCGATGGAAGAAATTAGTCCCGAAGATCCGCTTGGGAAAAGTTGTTGAGGGTATTCGACCATGAACCACTGCCCCATCCCAAACACCGCTACGCCGCAGATTGCTCCGATGAAACCATTGATTAACCGAGAACCAGATTCGCTGTGGTTTTTAGCATGGAACAACCGGTTGAAAATCATCAGCATCCACACGGCGAGCGTAGAAGATGCAACAAAGAAGCTTACATGTCCATAGTCCAGGTGGTGTGGTGTCCACGCAGAAGAGAAGAAGTCCTTCGAGAGAAACACAATGCTGGCAGTAATGAGCACGATCATAATCGGTGCCAGGGCGATACCGCGGAACATGTCGATCGTTAATAACCGTCCGGTACGCTTCTGAGGTCGCCCTGCATTCCAAGGTCGCGTTTGCTTGGTTTGGCGAGAAACCGTGGGGGGGCTTTCTCCTTGATTCCAGAACTGAATCGCTTTCTTGAAGAAGATAATCGAGAATGCTAATAATCCCGCTAATATAATGGAAGCGAATAGGCTTCTGCTCATCAACAGGATGAAACAGAACAGCAAAGGAATCCACCACCAGGCTGCAAAGTTATCTGGGGTGATTAATGGCGGATTAGAGTGTGTCGCTGTTCCTGCGTTTGAAATATTGATGTTTTGCTGAAACGTTTTGACGTTTTGTTGAAAAGATGTGACGTTTTGTTGAACGGTGCTGCTGAATCCATTCTGTTTTGATTTGATTGATTCTTTATTCGCGACATGCACACCATCATCGAAGTCGTTATCGATAACCGAGGCGTTGTCTATTGAGGCTACCTCTAACAATTCATTTTTCGGTTGATTGTTTATTTCGTGGGTCTGATTTTCAAAAAAGCTGATCAGATTTCACTGCGGATCAAATTCTTGATCACCAAACAACGATGATTTTCCTTTTGCGGATTTGACTTGACTGGCTTGAAGGTCGATTTTCGAACTTCAAGCCAGTTTTTCATACTCCCGCCTCTTAGCGGACGCTATCCTCCTCTCAGAATCACGTAGCGACTCATGTTATACGATAAATTCCGCAAGCCAATTTTTGTCTTCGCTCGAACGATGCCAATTCCGCGGAGAATTAAATTTCCTGCGCGTTGCGATTGAACGCCGAAAATATGTTCCACGCGAACACGTGTTTTCGATTTCTTTCGATTCGATTCTTTCTGCTGGGCTGTCAAAGGACGATTTCGATATCCTTTTTCATGAATCTGATTGGTAAAACCACCTGCCTTCAAATCGTTCGTGATCGCCTCACTGGCGTAAGCACTGTCGCCCCAGACCTCTTTGTCGGGGTTGCTGTTATCAAGCAGCGGTTGCACCACCTGACTGTCGTGAACAGAGGCGATACTCACCTGATAACGTCGAATGAATTTGTGCTTCGCATCAACACTCACATGATTTTTGTAGCCGAAATAATTGACGTTGCGTTTTTTCGTCCAGCGGGCATCGACATCTTTCTGACGTTTCTTATTGGGCTGCGAATCCCATTCTTCCGGGCTTTCGCCTTGCTTAATCTGCTTGTTTTCCTCACGATTGTTGCGTTGCTTCGGGGCAGAAACAATCGTTGCATCAATGATCTGACCTTTTTGTGCAGCATAACCATTGCTTGAAAGGACGGCTTCAAACTGTTCGAACAACGGCTCGATCAACTCTGCTTTGGTGAGTTGATCTCGAAACAGCCAAACGGTTTTTTCATCGGGCACCGTATCGTTTAATTGCAGGTTCAGAAAAGTCATGAAGGAAAATCGGTCAGCGATCTGATATTCAATTTGAAAATCACTCAGGTTATACAACGACTGCAAAATGAGAATCTTGAACATCAGAACAACATCCATCGGGGGGCGTCCCGCATTGCTTTTGTGATCTTTTTGACGGATGATTTCCAGCGTGGGACGAAACAGTTCCCAGTCGATGATCGTGTTGAGCTGAGCAAGCATGTTATCGCCTCACTTGAACGTCGAACAATCCGTGTTGATGCATGTTACTGTTCCCAATGGTGTTGATATCTTCAAATCCCGTTGATAGCACGGTATCCTACAAACACAAGGCCAAAACGCACACCCTTGATTCTGGGAAACCAGAGTAATAAATAGAGGAACCCTTAATAAAGGTTCCCATAAGTACCATCATGAACTGAGCCATCTGAATCGGTACTGGGCAGACAATTCTATGGAGTTCCCCACGGATAGTGGTCGCGGGTTTGGTATTAATTACTCGACATAGAGAATGCCTCTTACAACTAACAGTTGCAAGAGGCATTCTTGTTTATTCAGAGTGGCTTGAATTTTGAAACGCACCTATTTCTGGATTGGTAATCGAAACTGAAGTGGCTTCCCATTTCTTAAAACGAAAATTTCGACATGGTCACCAATTTTAGTCTTCCGGTTGCCATAAAAGAAGAGATCGCTTTCGGTCAATAAATTGATTTGACCATCAAAACCAACAATAATGTCTCCTTTTTTGACGCCCGCTCTTTTGGCTGCTGCATGATCTCCATACTGACCAACATGTTCGACCAGCAGGCCCATTTCATCCTGCGGGATTTGCGCTGCTTTCTTTTCGGCCTCAGTCATATCTTTCAGCTTCAGTCCTCCGAGAAACATGCGGCGATATCCCCACGAAGAAACCCGCCAGGAAAGATCGCCTTGACGTCTCCAGTCAGCAGGCAATTTTAGTGTCAACGATTTCAAGCTTCCTGCTCTTTCCACTTTAACTGCAAGGCTGGCACCTTCCGGAGATGCCTGGTCCAGTACCCATTGCACATCAGCAATCGATAAAATGGGCTGTCCGGAGATTGTTTTAATCTTATCTCCTTTGATAAGCCCTGCTATGTCAGCCAGCGAATCAACATGTACCTCTTTCACATCAGCTTTGGTGTCCGGATTGAGAATCAAGCCCAACGATTTCGGGTGCGGGTAGGGATAGAATATTTTTTCTGGGATCGGCTTCCCGCTGCTTCGGTACAACTCCCGTCGAGCATCTCCTATTTGATGGCAATGAATACAGCTACGCACCACATTGTTTTCGTAATCAATCGAATCTTTGTACTTGTTTTTCAACGAGGGATATTTTTCCGGCGAAGAATATTCTAATGGCTTACCACGTTTTCCAGCCAAGATGTTTCTGTTCTTCGGATAATCCTCGTGCAGTTCCAACGCTCCACGTAAGGCTTGGGCCATCCCTTTGAGAGAAACATCATCGTACCATTCGGAATGATGCGAACGTGTGCCAAATCGTCCGTAAACGGTGCCATCCGCGTTGAGCATAAATACGGCAAAAGACTGATCGGTATCGAACTGAAACAGCGACAGATCCAATCCATTGGTCGAAACAATTCTGACACAGACAAATTGTTCGAGTAGCGGACGAATATCGGGATCGCGATCAACCAAATCGTCATCTAGTTTGACGCATTCCACACACGGGATACACCGTAGCACGACCACAATCGGCTTACCGGTTTGCTTGGCTTGCGCAAAACCTTTTTCAAGATCGTTGTAAATCCAGAATCCTTCAGCCACAACCTTCTTGCGATCCTGGCGTACTTTCTCTTCCCGAGTCTGCCCTTGCACCAAAGCAGGTAACATCGAAAATCCCAAAAACAGACCAAGTAAACAAAGCCGATTCATAACTCATTCTCCCCAGCACAAAGAGTGTAAAGGGAGCCTCTATTAATTCAAATGGGGCACAGACATTCGGTGTCTGTTTCGTTTGAGTATGCCTCAATTCAAGCCAGACAAGAATGTCTAGCCTCCGTTTGTAATGTGTTTTTGAATTAATAGAGGCTTCCTAAAATGACAACTTGCCAATACTTAGGTAAGTGGTAAGCCACAAATGTAAACAACGGTCAGA
>JAESQE010000041.1 GCA_016765335.1 Planctomycetaceae bacterium | reverse complement strand
GGCTGGAAATATCCACAAGTAGCCACGCTGATCGCAAGCTTCACGAACCGACTGGGCGTGGTTCTGTCGGCAATTGATTACCCTTGCCCACAGAGTTGACGACCGACAGGTTCACCCAGCTTTTTGGTTTTAGGGAATCAAAAGGCGCATGAAAATGAGTGCAAGCACCGCATCCTATCAATTGGAATCTCGCTCTGATTGTTCGTTGAGAGCTGAGGAACTGCTTCTTGTTGCTATGCAGCCCAGCCAAAACTGGCGATTCGCGTTGATATTAAAGGTAAACAAATAACATGCAAATAATCTGATGTAACTTGTTCCTGGTTATATTCCTGTCTTTGCGCCGATGACCAGTCATGTTACAGTTTTGGACTCTCTGGATTCTGCAACAGAATTCATGAGATATTCAAAACAATAATTATCCTCAACGACAAGGATGTCGTCTTATGAGTCGGTGTCGAATACCTGTTAATCATGCACTTTGTGTGATGTTATTATCTTGCGCTGCTTTTATTGCAAGTTCTGCTTCCTTACAGGCTCAAGCACAACCACAACCACAACAGGCTCCTGCACAAGCTGGAAATGCAGGGCGTTTGCCACGCCCTGCCCCGCGAGCGATGCCTGCAGCAATCGACTCAGAACTGAAGCATATTTTGCAGACATGGGAAGCGGCAGGCAAAGTCACAAAAAAGATGGAAGGCAGACATTCACGACTAATTTATGATGACGTGTTTGCTGTGAAGAAAGTCTCTGAAGGCCAATTCTTTTACGAAGCTCCCGACAAAGGACGAATTGACCTGGGTGCTCCTAAAGGTTTTAAACCCGGGGAAACGGTCCTTCGCAATGGAAAAAAATACTCTATCGAAAAAGACAATCAAGAACGATGGATCTGCGATGGAACTCAGATATTCGCAATCGATGAAGAACGCAAAGAGTTTCAGCGGATTATCATTCCAGAAAGAAATCGAGGGCAAAACATCGTTGATGGTCCTTTGCCATTTCTATTTGGGATCTCAATGGAAAAAGTTTTAGCACGCTACGATGTCGTTTTATATAAGAAAGAAGATGGCGGTCAGCACAATTATCAGGGGGGTATAATCCACCTGAAAGTGAAACCTAAGAAGCAACAGGATGCAGCCAACTGGCACGAAGCCGAAGTGATGCTTAATTCCAGAGACTATCTTCCGATTGCCATCCGATTAAAGCACCCGGGCGGGAACTCCGAAACCGTGTATGTTTTCTCTGACGTGAAGCGAATTGAGAAAAAAAATGCCCTTATCAATGTCCTGTGGGGGAAAAAGCCCTTTTCACCTTCTCTTCGCGGTTACAAAGAACTGGTAGGCATTGCAGGGAAGCCCTCATCCAGCAATCAACCACAAAAGAAGTAAAGATTTAGGCGAATAAACATAAAACTTGCTTAATGCGAACAAGAGTTTTCCCTAATCCTCTGGTAAATCTGAAACAGTGTTGGCACAATGAAGCAGTAAAGTTGACATTCGCGTGCTTCTTCGGAACACTGTGAATTAATCATCACCCAGGCAACTGGGGATTTTCAAGGCGCTTCATTAAGACGAGGCACAGACGCATGGCCGCATCGAGCAACGTTCTCAACGAGAAAAAGAAGTATCACCGCAATGCTTACGAATTTCTATTCGAAGCTCTGCGTTATACTCAGGAAACGCTTGATCGAGGTGTAGTTGTCGAGGGAGTTAATGAAGACTCTGCTCATATTTCCGGCAAAGAACTGCTCGAAGGCGTTCGGCTACTGGCGATTGAAAAATTCGGCCTGCTGACACAAACCGTCTTTCGATACTGGGGTGTGGACAGTACCGAAGATTTTGGACGCATCGTATTCGATTTAATCGAACGAGGTGAAATGCGAAAAACAGAACGCGATCAACTCTGCGATTTTGTCGACATTTACGACTTCCAAAAAGCTTTCGACGAAGATTACGAAATCGATATTCGCGAAGCCTTTAAGATCCGTTAAATCACAAAGATCACTTGGAAAAATCGCAGGAGAGACATCACATGGCTGCCGATACGTTCTCTCCCGCAAATAACCATCCAGCAGAACCGACAGCATCAGGCCAGAAGGTCCGCAGCGGCCTGTTTCGGGCCATCATTGTGACATTCATCTGGCTAGGCATCTTAGCAGTTCTCTCTCTCTGGACTGCAAACCCGGTGACAGTGAATCTCGCACAAGTTCGCCATTCGCATTTCATCCTCACTGGACGCATTGTTGATGCTCAAGCCGGTTCTGTAGAAATCGAGTCACTCAAACGAATCGATAATCAACCGGTCGACAAAACCTTGCTCAACCAAACGATTTCACTGCACCCGATTGCATCGCACTGGAAAAATGACACCCAACGGATTTTCCCAGTCTATCGAGATGCAATCGGAAACTGGAATATCACCCCGGCTCCGCTAGAAAACAACATGCACATTGATTACCCAGCAACCGAAAAGATCAATAATGAAATTGATCTCATTCTTAAGCAGCCACGTAGCAACTAGAAGTGGCTCCTTGCTCAGCTATCAAAACACAGTGAGAGCCGGAATCCAATTGTAGGATGACGTGCTCGCACCCATCTTCGTGTGCCTATTGATTTTCTCATCGTAATCTTGGCTGTTCAAGTACCATGAGAACAACGTTGAGTGACTATGGATTGTTTGAGCATTTTGATGATTAGTAAACACCTAAAACTGATCTGGAATATACTTTTTTCGCACGATGCACGCATTGCGAAAAGAGATGTTGCCTTGCAATTTCTCAGCTCTTATGAGAAATACCATAGGGTAAGAATTAAGCTAGTCGATTGCTGCGAAAGAATAGGTTGGTGTTCATCATTTACTATCGAAGAGAAATAAAGAGTCGTCCTGCACCATTGTTGCTATATCAATATTCAACAGTCACAAAGATGGCATCTGAATTTTCCGAACTGGAAGGAAGCGTTAATGTATCGCCCACTTGGCTACAAGTAACGTTGCAGCGATGCATGGCTGGGGCACAATGGAGACTGCTGCCAGAGTAAGCCCAGCCAATCCCGCTTAGAGTTGCCTGATTCGCGTATCACTTCGAATGTTATTGTCGCAGGAATTTGTCAAATTGAGAATGATGGCGAACGCGATCAACACTGTCAGTAAATTGCTGCCGCCATAACTTAGTAGCGGATGCGAAATTCCTTTGGGAGGCAGTAACGATGTCACCACCGCGGTGTTGACCACGGCTTGAAAGACAATGCCAATCAGCAACGTTCCGGCTAACGCAAAGCACTCGCGATCGTGTTGAATTCGAAGCACTAACCGTATGCCGCACAGTAACACAATGCCCCACAACGCGATGACGCTGAGCATTCCAATGAGGCCCAGTTCTTCACCGATGACAGCNAATACAAAATCGGTATGTGACTCTGGCAGGAAGCTCAGTTTCTGTAGACCTCGCCCTGGTCCGGTTCCCCACAATCCGCCTGACCCCATTGTCAGCAGCGATTGCTTGATCTGATATTGCGCATTTTCCCAACTGCCCAGAGNGTCCAAATAAGTTCGAATTCGAACCATCTGATACGGCCTGAACATCATCAGTAAGCCCAAAGCGGGGAACACAGCCAGCCCGCCCAAAACAAACATACGAACCGGCCACCCTGCCAAGAACAGAAAACAGCCCCCCATTCCAAAAACCAAAATCGCGGTCCCCAAATCGGGTTGATTGGCGATCAGCATCGGGGTCAGGATTAATGCAAACATCCCCAGAAACTGTAAAGAAGATGCTGCATGCGTAACTTGTCTTCGCGACCACCAAGCCAGAAACAAGGGCAGAATAATCTTCATGAATTCCGAGGGCTGAAGCGAAAACGGACCGACTCGTAACCAGCGACGTGCTCCGTTGACTTTCGTACCTATTCCGGGAATCAATACCAGGCAGAGCAAAACAATCAGCCCTGCAAACAACCACGGGGCAGCTCGAAGTAGCCGTGTGCGAGGAACTTGCAGCAACGCAAAGAACATTCCCGCAGAGCAAGTCAGAAACAGCGATTGACGCAGCAAATACCCCGTCTGCAACTGCATCGCCCGAGAAGCCCCGGTCGATGAAAAGACCATGATCATCCCCAGCCCCAGCAACGCAATAATTGCCAGCTGAAAACCTTCACGATGAGAAGTCGTCTCTAGACGCTTGTGTCCAACGGACATCGGCACAATCTCTATTTCGGGGAAAGAACAAGAACATTGCGGTTAAAAAACTCACCGCTGCCCCTTTCTCATCGGTCATCTGCTCATGCAATCCGTAGCAATGCCAACCCAGCCGGAACGACCATCACCTGACCAGCAACCAGCCCCAACAGCAAGCGTTTCAATCCGAACAATTCGCACAACCCGTAGGGCCTGCTGTGCGGACCGAAACGTGTTGGTATTATTTTTGAACCACGAAGACACTAAGACACAAAGAATATACTCAATCCAAAAACCTTCTTCGCGGCTTTGCGAGAGTCTTTTCTTGCAGCAATTACGTCATCGTAATTAGCATCAATTGGTGGCTATCCCAAGGATCATTGAAGGCAGTTTGATTATAAAGGTAGTTCAAAACCCCCCTCTAGCTCCCTTTTCGTAAGGGGGAGAACCAACTTTACAGAGAGACTCTCTATTACAATCAGCAGTCTCATCGTTGATGATTTCTCAATGCTTGCTGTTCTACTTGGAGATCAAACTCTGGGTTGAGTTGATCAGGGATCGGAGCTTCTATTTCTTTCTGCCATTTTTGAAGTCTGCTCAACAATTCCTGCTTTTTATCCGGATTTGATTTTGCAAGATTCTTTTTCTCTCCGGGATCGTTCTTCAAATTGTAAAGTTCAATCCCATCATCTTCAAAATACTGATGCAGTTTCCAATCGCCCCATCTGATGATGCTGCAAGGACGTGTTCGAAATAACGGATCGCGAGATTCCTTTCTTTCCTTGGAGCCACTGGCTTGTAAGTAAGCGGGAAAGTGCCAGAATAGCGGTCGAGAACCTAATGTTTTCACCTCTGATTTGAGTAAAGGCACCAACGAAACACCATCGGCTGCTTGTCCAGTTGGTTGATCGACACCCAACATGTCGCAAAACGTCGGATAGAAATCGACTCCGGTCACCGGCACCTCACACTGCGTGCCCGGCTTCACAACTCCGGGCCACTTGATAACTAATGGCTCGCGAATTCCCCCTTCGTAATAAGTCCCTTTGTAGCCACGCAAAGGAGCCATGTCCGTGGCTGAGGCTAAGCCGCCGTTATCGGAAGAGAAGACAATGATCGTGTTTTCGGTCAACTTCAACTCGTCAAGTACAGCCAGGATTTCACCAACACCTTCATCAACAGCCTGTATCATGGTGGCCATCGCGACATGATCATGTAGATTTCCGGGCTGCTTTTTCTGATACTTGGCAACCAAATCTTTTCTTGCATGTAACGGCGTATGAACCGCAAAGTGAGACAGATACAAAAACCACGGCTCGTTTTGTTCTCTGCGGATAAACTTGACTGCTTCGTCGCTAAGTCGATCTGTTAGATACTCTCCTTCAGGAGCGTCTTTCAAATCTGGCACACCAAACGGAGGATAATATCCACGAGGAGGACTACCAGAATGAGAGCTGGCAAAGCTGAAATCAAAGCCATAAGGTTTCGGTTCTTGACTCAAATGCCACTTACCAATGATCCCGGTTTTGTACCCAGCCTTCTGAATGACCTGCGACCAGGTTTTGATTTCAGGATCCAATACATTGGTCCCGGGAACATGTAGCAATCGGCGATACTCTTTCTTGCCACGTGGCCCGGTCCCGACATTAAAAATACGATGCCGGGGAGAATATTGACCAGAAAGCAAACAAGCCCGAGCCGGTGCACAATTCGCAGCTCCGGAATACGCATTCGTAAAAACCATTCCTTGACCAGCGAGACGATCCAAATTCGGCGTCTCAAAAAAGTCAGACCCCATGAACCCCGTATCTTTCCACCCAAAATCATCCAGGTAAATAAACAGTACATTGGGCCGCGACGCTGCTTCGGTTTTTTCCGCCAATGAAATGCAAACCAATAGCAACAGAGGGATGAATCGAATCATAATTAGTCCAATAATCTATAAGCAGGAAAAGCTTCAGTCAAACGGCCTTGGCAAGTGTTTAGAGAAGACCCAACGCGTTAACAAATACGCAAATACGCAAATGCGTATAATGCCTCAATTCTGGTCATCCGACTCGGATTCTTTTACTGTCTCTTCGATGCGATAGAGATGTGAATCGCTGCGAATATAAAGTGCGTTGCCAACCACTGCCGGCGAAGCTTTGATGCTTCCCAATAAACGATTCACCTTCACAATATCCAGCTTGTCGTTCGGCTCTAAGACTGTCACTTTGCCTTCTTCGCTGCAAAAGTAGAGCAAGCCATTAACCAGAACCGGTGATGCGGAATACTTTCCCACGAATCGACGTTTGCGGACCACCTTTCCTGTCTGGCAATCTAAACAGGTTAAAATCCCACCTTCATTGACGGTGAAGATCTGCCCGTTAACAATGATCGGAGAAGGCACCGTAGTGACACTTCGATTGTACGACCAATTAACGTGTGATTGAGTGACATCACCAGTTCCCCCGGGACGGATTGCAGCGAGAATCGGTTCGAAGAATCCAGTACAAACATAAACTTGTTTTTCGTCACTGACCGGAGCAGGCACATTCGAAAAGCCTGTGTACCGCACATGCCAGTGTTCCTTCCCGGTGAGCGGATCATAGGCGTGAACCTGATCGGCACCGGGGCTAATCAATAAATCCCCTGCTGGCTGCTTCCAAATCAATGGTGTCGCAAATGAGCGGTGTGTGATTGGGTTTTCTCGCAGTGGTGCGGTTCGTTCCTGCTTCCAAGCGATGTTGCCGGTTTTTTTGTCCAATGCAGCGACGTACTGAAAATCAGCACCATCGCAAGTCACAATCAGAAAGTCTTTGTATTGAATCAAAGAGCTTCCGGGGCCTCCTTGATGTTCGATTTTTAATTCATCATTTTTCCAGAGAACTTTGCCAGTCTTTCGAGAAATTGCAGCTGTCCCGAATGTGCCGAAGTGACAATAAACAGCCTCCGCGTCCACAACCGGTGTCGGCGAAGCGTAGCTGTTATCTTCATGAATTTTGATTGGCGAAGGCAACCTGAACAACTCAACCTGATGCTGAAGACGCCCGCTACTAAGATCAACACCAATTGCCTGCAAAGAAAGGACCGCTCCAAACGGATCCGAAGCAACCGCTGTAGTGACCCAAAGTTGTCCTTCATGAATGACCGGAGAGGACCAGCCTTTGCCTGGAATCTCTGTTTTCCAGGTTACATTTTTCGTTTCGCTAAATTCCACCGGAACTTTCGAGTCCAATGCAATCCCTTGACCGGTCGGCCCACGAAATTGCGCCCACGAATCTCCTGCTATCCCTTGCTCAAACCCTGTGCCCACAATTAAACAGAGCAAACACAATGACCACCGCAGAAAGGGAATCTGTGACAATTTAATTCCAGTATTTCTTAAAGACTGTTTGAATACAAAAAGCAGGTTAAAAACCTGCTCTAACTCCCCCTTGGTAAGGGAGAAAACTATATTCAGAGGAAATCGTTGTTGTGATACCACAAGTTTTCTCCAGAAAAATCTAAACGAGAGATTCAAGCAAAGCCCACGATTTTGAATTACTACTCAGAAATCGTATTGCAGGGAAAATTAAGCAGCAGCCGGTAGTTGATCTTCGGTCGATCCATCCGAATCGTCTAAAGCTACGTAGCGATTGACAATTTCCCATAACACTTCAGATGCTTCAAGAGGCGACTCTTTTAATGTGCTTCTGAGTTGCTGAAGTTCGCTGTTGATTTGCATCAGGCTCGGTGCAAAACCAGAGCCTAGAATGATTTTCTCGTGGACTTTGGTTGCACTTTTTTCGTGAGAGTAAAACAGTTCTTCGTACATTTTTTCGCCGGGACGTAATCCCGTGAACTGAATGTCGATGTCGTCTGGATAACTTAAACCCGAAAGCGAAATCATATCTTTGGCCAGTTCGACAATTTTCACTGGCTCGCCCATTTCAAGAATCAGCACATTTCCAGACTGTCCCACTGCACCGGCTTGAAGAACCAGCTGCGAAGCTTCGGGGATCGTCATGAAATATCGCACCATTTTCTCGTCGGTGACTGTAACAGGCCCGCCTTGCTCAATCTGCTTGCGAAAGGTCGGCACGACACTGCCTACAGAATTGAGAACATTACCAAACCGAACGGTAATGAAGTTTGTAGAAGAGGTCTGAGCCATTGCTTGCAGATACTTTTCTGCCATCAGTTTTGTCGCGCCCATCACACTGGTTGGGCGAACGGCTTTGTCTGTTGAAATCAGTACAAAACGCTCAACTTTATGACGATGAGCGGTATCAACAAGTTGCTTTGTTCCTAGAATATTATTTCGAACCGCAGCATACGGATTGTCCTGCATCAACGGGACATGTTTGTAAGCTGCTGCATGAAAAACAAATTGAGGAGACTCGCGTTCAAAGACAGCCTCCAATGCATCCAAATCCTGGATACTTGCTGTATTGTAAATGACTTGAGTGCCGGAATGGTCCTGGCCGATAAATTCTTGTTCGAGCTGAAAGACTCCAAATTCGGAGTGATCATAGACAATCAACTTGTCAGGATGAAAACTCAATACCTGTCTGCACAGCTCACTGCCGATACTTCCTGCCCCTCCGGTCACAAGCACCGTTTTTCCAGAGATCGACTCTCCAATTTCATCAAGCCCCAGTTTTGTAGGCGGTCTACGCAGTAGGTCATCAATATCGAGACTGCGAACCGCAAGCTGGTATCTGCCTTCAACAATTTCTTCGACGGTTGGGATTTTATGCACTTCGATCCCAAGTTGTTTGCACTGATTCAGCAGATCACGCACAACTGACCCGGGAGTAACTGTTGGTACAAGAACATGCTGGATTCCTGTGAGTCGGCTCTGGTTTTTACATTCCTCCAGCGAATAAACCTTCTGACCACCGATTAATGATCGCTGTTTCTGAGGACCGGGATCAATGAAACCGACGACCCGGTATTGCCCCAGGCGACCGTGGCTTGACATCAACATTTTCCAAATATTAATGGCTGTTTCATCAGTCCCAAAAATGAGTGCTGATTCGCTCGGTTGTCTTGTGTGTTTCGTGTTCCACTTCTTCCAGATTGTTTGACTGCCAATCCGGAAAGTCGAAAAGAATATCATACTAAGAATTGCATCAATCAGAATGATAGAACGCGGTGGCACAAATTGTTGATTCCGAAACAGAGACCAAGCACAAAGCAAAACAAAGGCGCTGATGCTGCATGCAGCGCCGGTCACTATTAAGTCTGTTGTTGTCGCGTGACGATAGGTTCGCTTCCATTCTCGCGTGATTGCAAAAACGATCAGCTTGACGCCCAGCACAAATGCCAACGAATTATAAAACCAAAATAAACCGTGCGTCCCCAAGTTGAATTCGAAGCGCAGGCTGAACGCGAAAAACAGCGAGGCTGTTAATATAAGCAAATAAATTGGTAATATCAGGGCGAGGCGATGCTGCATTCAGCGATCTCCAATTTAACCATCACTGTCTCAGGCAGCTGATCCGAGTAACTAAACCTCGGCAATGTGGGCATTCAGCTGATTGAATAAGTGAAGGATTCTGATACCCAGCAATAAGCCAGATAGATCGAATGAAACTTCAGAGAAAGGCGTTCTATCTTGAAAGCCAAAGAGCGCCTAGACGGGTTTCCCCCAAACCGAAGTCACTCAACCTGAATTCATGCACAATCAGAAACAACTAGCGATACCCCTCAACCCTTGGATTCACTTAACTTCTGCCTCTGTAGTTGGTTACGACGATACACAACGCTGTAAAATGCCAGTCCGGATATCAGCCAGATTGTAAAGAATACAATTGAAATCCACTTCCCCAGGCTGACACTTTTCGGGTAATACTCCCAGCGCAGAACATGTTTTCCTGCAGGTACCGAAACGCTACGGAACATGCCAGCGTACCGATCACTGGCAATTGGTTGGTCGTCCAGAAAGGCAACCCAGTCCTTATCGTACAAATCGGTAAGGATGAGAGTTGAGTTTTCCTGCGAGGCATTATTTGTTGCCGCGGTCACTTCTAAAGTCATCGAATCGGGAGCATATTTCAGCCAGCGAATATTTTCCTGATTCGAATCGCTGTCACCAGAGTTTTCCCAACTTGCGCGTCCGCGACTCCCTTCTATTTTTGAAAGGTAAAGCGGCTCCTTTCTTCCCCAGGCAGCGTTAAGAAACGGGTCGTACCCCTGCCAGACTAGTTTCACCAGCCGATCATTTAATGCAGGCGGTGCAAAGCTAAGAATATGTGTTACTCCTGCATTTTGTAACCATCGGAGTTGATCATCCTGAAGATGCAATTGGTCAGGCTCTGCTTGTTGATTTCCTGCTGACTCTGCCCGCGAAGGATAGATCAATTCAGGTTCAAAATACTCCGCAGGACCAAGTCCCAGGTAAACCGGAGTCGAGGCAACTCCGGTCGTTGTCAGAAGATTTGGCCCCGGTGCAAACACGCGAGCAGGCGGAAACTGATTCGCTAACATTGCTCGTACAGGACTTTTCTCACGTAATGGAATGGGTGTTTCAGCGACCATAAATGCATAGGTAATCCGCTGACTCACCCAGCCATAATCAAGCACGGTCAAAATGAAGAGTACTGGGACGATACTTCTTTTTAACCCAGGCGAGAACTTTCCTAAGAATTGATCCAGTCCGTAACCTGCCCAACATGCAACAGCTAACGTGGTGAGAATACCATAACGACCGGGACCGCGAAAAAATCCAAACCCGGGAATGTGTTGCATCACCGGGACGAGCAGCCCTGCTGCATAAATTAATCCAAACAGCCCCAAACCAGCAAGAATAAACAGGGAACGCCGATCAATACCAGCAAGCTGAACTTTTTCTTTACGGATAAAATAGACGCCCGAAACAGCCAGAATTAATGGAAGTATCCCAAAATAGAGATGAGCTTCGACTGCATTGGTTCCTGATTTGCTCGACAAAAAAGACATTTGCCCAAGACGCGAATCCAGATCAACAGGATTCGTATACCAGTACCAGGGCAGAACTATTTGTGAAATGTACTCTGGGGGAAGATGTCCGTATTCTGGGTCGAACTCAGTGGAAGAGGTCGTTTCCCGTTGACTGTTCTGCTTCATCACCCAGGTTGGTACGAGCTGCACACTGGCCATCAGAATGCCACAAGCAATTGCAGCTCCTGGCCAGAAGGCCTTTTTGGTAAACATCGAAACAGCTGAGGTCTCAACTGTTTTACTCACGAAGAAATCAGTTGCAAAACAGGCAACCACCCAAGTGAACAAGGTAAGTTGCGTAATGAAGGCTAGATTGAAATGACCAGCCAGAAGTTGCAATGTTAAACATCCCGAAAGGCCCCACAGCCACAGCACTTTTCCGGTTTTTTGATATCGCAATAACATCCACAGGCAAATCGGTAGATACGCTCCGGTAATGATCGCCCATTCCAGGCAGCACCTTGGCGGAAACCAGCTATAGACAAAAACCAACGATGCAAACAGCCCCGCGGTCAGGCTCAGTCCTAACTCTCTCGCAACTGCCACCGTCGCAATAAAAACTAAAATATAGTGGAATAAATGATTCACGTTGTATGCCGTATTCACATCCAGCAGCCAATACAGAATCATCGTGGGAGGATAAAACAGCCCCGTCTGGCTTTCTGCGACCACCGGATACCCATGACCAACCAACGGATTCCAAAGCGGAATCAATCCTTGCTTCAAGCTGTCTGCGTAAAACGATTTCTGAGGCATGAAATACGTGTAGATGTCTCCGCCTATCAATCCGCCTCCCAGCCAAAGATCCAGCCAGAAACACATTGTCAAACCAATTCCAATCAACACGATGAGCAACCACTGCTCAGGCCGTAGATTGTTTTGATCAGAATGAGACATATCCATATTTATTAACGTGTCTATTTTTCTAAGGTTTTCAATTGCATAAACCTATCAGACTCAGCTAGGTAACGAGTATACTTCTGATGTCGAAGTAATGATTTTATCGTATTGTTGAGACAGATTTTATTGTGACAGATTATTTATCGAGACATCGGTTTCAGTCCCCATCATGCAGACTCAATCGTCTCATACCAAGGTACAAGTTTCTGAATCTAACTCCAAGAGTTTAGTACAATTACAATGAAGG
>JAESQE010000040.1 GCA_016765335.1 Planctomycetaceae bacterium | reverse complement strand
TTCCTGATGAGCTAGGTAAGGTTTGAAGATTGCTTTCTACAAGAAAAAGACCAGTAGAATCGGAATCTACTGTCAGATTTGAGCTAGCTCCTCAAAAAACATTACTTTTTGGTGATTTCAGGCACTATGACCCAGAACAATCAATATTTATCAATCTCTTTCACATCACACGTGCAGACCCTATGGAACATTTCTCAAAACTAATATTGTTGAGGCATCTTGTTCTGGTGCCTCATGGTCATCCCGATTATGGTTTTATTAATCATTCTAGTATTGAAGATTATATGTGTCAGATTGGATTCTCTGTAGAACATGTAAAGTCTACAGTCAGCTATTTGTTTGACAAAGGATACATTGATACAAAAGAACCAAATGCAGAATTTAACGCATCTGATCTACTTCGCATTACCGACAGGGGTAGCTATATGATTAAAGGGTTGATAACTCAGTTTGTTTACTATGATGCGGTTGTTGTAGACACACCCATTCTTGATCAGAATACCCGTAAATCTATCACTGATGTCTTTCCAATTACACAACGACTTGAAAGGTGTGAACTTTTTATGAGTTATCTTGATTTGTGTAGTGAGTCTATTCAGGATTCGTCGTTTTTAAAATTCTGGAAAAGTATTAGTGAGAAGATTAAAGATGAGATTACAGTAATTCGAAAAAGAGCCTAATAGTATGCCATTGTGAATCAGCCGAGTTTTGAATCTGGGGTGGCATTGTTATCGGATAAATCTCAGTTTCTTTTGTTTTAAAATTGTAACGTAATATATAATTCGTAATAAATTTATTCTGAAAGCTTCCACACAGCCAGGTCATCCAGAAGAAATGATTCGCCTTTGAGGATGAATCGGTAATTTGGTTTGTTGACATCCAGGCTCGGGTGATGGCCTTCAACTTTCATGCCGTTGTCGATTTGAACGACGACTTTTTCGCCTTGCATTTCCATTTGCAAAGTGTACCACTTGCCTTGTTCGATCTTACCTTTGGCTCGTGCCAGCGTGATCGGTTTCGACTTAGGATCTTTTTTGTTTTTGTCGGTACGTAGTATCATGCCTGTTTCATCAATCATGACCCGGAAAAGATGCCCCTTGGCATGGTTCAGGCTGACATGAAAGAACTGGTTTCCTTTAAGCTGAAAAGAACACCGCATCACAGAATTGCGGTTGGGAATTTCCCAGGTGAGGACGGCTGCATGTTTGTCGGATTTTAATTCTTTGCCGACTAGTACGCCATCATTAACAACCCATTCCCCTCGGGTCTGGGCCCATTGCTTGCTAAGAGATTTACTTTCAAAAGATTCCGTCTGATTCGCTTTTCCTGTTTTACCTAAAACTGGCGTAATCTCCGCATTCTTTTCCGCGACTAGCAGCGTCGGTGATATGAACAGAATTGAAAAAACAACTATAAAGGCAGACTTGAGCATTGTAAGAACCTATTCGTAATGGGAATCCATGAATAAAGAATATATTAACCACTAAGACACAGAGAACACGAAGAAACCAACTGAATACTCCGTGTCAACCTGTGTCTAACCGTGGCTAATTTTGAAGTGACTATTGAACGTATTATATCATATTCGCCATTTGCGAGCAGGGCGATTACGTAGTCCATTGGCTTCGTTATCGTTGATAAATTCTTCTTTTACGGGATCAAACTTCAGCTTGCGATTCAACAGCCAAGCTGCTGCGGCTGCGTGAGAAGCGATGTGCGAATGACGCATCACTTCTGCATTGGCAGCCGTTGCTTTTCGAGTCCGGATGCAATCAAAGAAATCTCTCGAATGAGCTTTGACATCTAAACCGGATTGCTTTTTAGGCAATTGCGAAAGTTTGCTTTTGATCGCATCAGAAGAAACTTCGATGCCTCCGCTGTCACCGACTTCGACCCAGCCTTCATCCCCTTCAAATCGAACCGGGCAAGTTCCCAAATGCTGGTGCCAACCGGGGCGTTTACCAAACGGTGTTTCCAGAAAGTGAATCACCAGTTTCACACCATTCGCGTAATAGGCTGTGATGTTTTTCTCGTTCGGAATAAATTCAACAGGCGTGGTTTCATCTGATTTGTTGGCCCATTGACACAGATCCACAGTATGAGCACACCAGTCTAATAGACGCCCTCCGGAATCGAAGTCGTAATGTCCTCGCCAACGCCCAGCAACGTACTGACTGTTATACGGTCTCCAGGGAGCAGGGCCGAGCCACATGTTCCAATCGACGACAGACGGATCCGGGGTCGGTTCGCCCGGCAGCCATTCAGTTGTAATCGAAGGCATGTAAGCCGAAGCGTGCAGCGTATGAATCTTTCCAAGTTGTCCAGAGTGTGCCAGCTCCACCGCTTTTTGAAAGTTGGGCACACTGCGTCTTTGAGTTCCCGCTTGAAAAACCCGGCCCGTATTTTTGATCGTTTCGGCCAATTGCTGACAATACCCAATCGTTAAACCACAAGGTTTTTCGCAGTAGATATCTTTGCCTGCATGAGCAGCCATAACCGAGGCTGTCGTGTGCCAGCGATCTCCGGTTGCGATCAGCACTGCATCGATATCTTTTCGATCCAGAAGTTCGCGGAAATCACGGTAGAGGACTAAGTCTTTGTTGCCGTAATAATCGTCGACCAGTTTCTTGCCAATCTCGCGGCGACTTTCTTGCACATCAGCAATCGCGACACATTGCACATCGGGCTGTGAAAGCATCCCGGCAAGCACGTATCTGCAACGAGGACCAATCCCGATCACACCCAGGTTAATCTTTTCGTTCGGGGCAATTGCACCTTCTCTACCTAATACACTGGCAGGGATAACCCAGGGAAGCGAAACAACCGCCGTTGCAACAGCTGAAGCCTGGATAAAGTTACGACGCGTTGAAATGGTAGGATTGCTCATGGCATGACCTCTTTCAAAAGTAACAATACTTGGAGACGTTCTTGTCCGTTATTGTACCTTTGCAGTGAGTGATCATGCAACCAATTTACTCTATTTCGACGAGCGTGATCACCTTTCCGGAGGTTTCCAAACTGGCTGTCAGTTGAGTAATCGTCCAGACTTTTTCAGACAGCGTCGCTTTGACAGTCAAGGTGCCTTTTCCTTTGGGGCCGGAAATCGGAATGACAACATTATCTGCGTACCCGTGCTCCCCGGCATCCTCAATATTAATGGTTCCATTTCCCGTAAATAATCCGCCGGTAATGGGCTGTCCCAGTTCCAAAGCAATCGTCTCGTTTTCTTGAGCCAGCTCAACAGATTGTTTATGGATTGGATTATCACGAATGGTGCTTAACCCGCTGATGTAAGCCATGCCAAAGCATCCTCCACAGAGAGAGACCATCAGCGTAAACAGAATCGGAAGCATCAACAGCTTATTCTGCATGGCCCAATCCATAAATGAAGGCTGTTGTGCTGGAGGATCGGNCGTGTTCTCAGAAATGTTTTCAGACAAACTTCAAACTCCAAAAGGTAATAACGATTAATAAAAGTAGTGTCTCAATCCAAAGTTCTCCCCCTTACGAAGGGGGAGTTAGAGGGGGGTTTCTTTAGTTACTTAGTCATTCATACTATCCACGTTCGCCATGAATCGTCACAGTCACTTTACGAGAACCTCCCTGGTTTCGATGCTCACACAAATAAATCCCCTGCCAGATTCCCAGAACTAATTGTCCGGATTTAATCGGAACCGTAACCGATGCCCCCATTAATGACGATTTCACATGAGCAGGCATATCATCCGGACCTTCACACGTATGCACATACGGAAAATCTTCCGGTGCAATATGATTCAACGACGATTCCATATCAATTTGCACATCAGGGTCAGCGTTTTCGTCGATCGTTAACGAAGCCGAGGTATGCATGATAAAAACGTGAAGCAGGCCCACTTGAATGTTTCGAAGCTCGGGCAAAGCATCCACAATTTCACGAGTTATCAAATGAAAACCGCGTCGCTTAGCTGGAAGTGATATTTGTTCTTGATGCCACATCGATAATCGCATTCGTATTCAGGAGCACAGACATTCCTGTCTGTGCAATCGTAAATAAAGCTGTCTATTAATATGAAAGTAACCCGCACCATCACTGGCACGGCTCGCCTAGGTTGAACACTGGGCCTTGAATCTTAAAAGGTGATCGGCCAGCGTGATCGCGACCATTGCATCCGCCATCGGGATAAACCGAGGCAGCAAGCACGGATCGAGTCGCCCTTTAGTGCTGATCGTTGCCGGCTCTCCTTTTTGATTGACTGTTGCCTGTTCCATCGGCAAAGAACTGGTCGGCTTGACCGCTGCCCGTAATACAATCGGAAGCCCCGTCGAAATTCCCCCGAGCATACCGCCATGTCGATTCGATGCCGTTGTGATTTCTCCGGGATGTTCTCCAGGGATAAACGAATCGTTGTTTTCACTCCCTTTTTTTGTCACACATCCAAAACCGATTCCGTATTCGACACCCAGCACAGCCGGCAAACTGAACAACGCTTTGGCTAGATCAGCTTTGAGTTTATCGAACACAGGTTCCCCTAACCCAGCTGGCAACCCGACAGCAACAATCTCGGCTGCCCCACCGATGGAA
Organism: Planctomycetaceae bacterium; assembly: GCA_016765335.1. Classification (GTDB taxonomy): domain Bacteria; phylum Planctomycetota; class Planctomycetia; order Planctomycetales; family Planctomycetaceae; genus Rubinisphaera. Next base: position 4,141 of record JAESQE010000040.1, on the reverse strand, counting down.
TCCTGCTGCTTTCGAACATCATCGATAAGAGAGATCATGCGACCTGCTGCATCAACATCAGGGCAGCGAACAATATTGGGGCTGCCATCAGGTAGTTTCTCAACTTGATCCAGCGTAACTTTTGCGGGATCTTCGATGTTGGCTTTGATGTCGCCTACTTGCACAACGTAACCAATCACCGTTGCGTTGTATTCTTGCAGAAGAATCTTCTTGGCAATCACACCAGCTGCTACACGAGCAGTTGTTTCCCTCGCAGAAGAACGCCCGCCGCCGCGGTAATCCCGAAATCCGTACTTNGCATCAAAACTGTAATCAGCATGCCCCGGACGATATAAACTTTTGATGTTGCCGTAATCGCGACTGCGTTGATCTTCATTTCGTATCAGAATCGCAAGCGAAGTGCCTGTTGTCTTCCCTTCGAAAACTCCCGACAGAATCTCCGGAATATCCGCTTCTTTTCGCTGAGTTACAATCTTGCTTTGACCCGGTTTTCTGCGATCAAGATCAACCTGTAGATCCTCAACCGTTAACTCGATCCCAGGGGGCACGCCGTCAATAATGACGACATTTCCGGGACCGTGGCTCTCGCCTGCGGTAGTGACACGAAACAAATGTCCAAAAGTATTGCCTGCCATCAAATAACTTTCAGGAGAAGATTATAGTAACAAACACATCAATACGTGTTGANGTGAAGCGTCTGGTAATCAATGAAACAAGCATAAAAGCTCGCTAAGCCTATTCTNACGACTCAGATTTTAAGAACCAGCCGACAAAATGCTAGGATCGACTTGACGCCCCAAATTATTGACGGACAATCTCGCTGTTGTTGTGACAAACTGTTTCGGGGCTGTTTTTCCGGGGCTGTTTGTTGATTCTAACCTGTTTGATGTGAAAAATTGTCGTCGGAACCGCATTAATGGAATTTTCGCCAGTTGTTGCCTCTTTAAAACCCTCTGCCACAATCGCTGCTGCCACCAAAGCCAAAGAACTCAAGGCCAGCGGCATCAATGTCTTAGAATTTACATTGGGTGAGCCAGATTTCATCACGCCCAAACNTATCCGCGACGCTGCTATCGAAGCCATGAACGCTGGCAAAACACATTACACCCCAGCTGGTGGCGTCANCGAACTGAAGCAGGCCATCTGCGATGCAGCCAAACGCGACTATTCGTTAGACATCACTCCAGCAAACGTCGTCGTCTCTAATGGAGCCAAGCACTCTATTCATAATGTGCTCACTGTAATGTGTCATCCGGGAGATGAGGTTTTGATCCCGACACCGTACTGGGTCAGTTACAGTGCATTGGTAGAATTGGCGGGCGGCGTGCCGGTCCTTGTGACTGCCACCGAAGAAGAAGGATTCTGTCCTTCGGTTGAAAACATTGCTGCCAAAGTGACATCGCGCACCAAGCTGATCATGCTCAACAGCCCGAGTAATCCGACCGGTGTTATCTATCCGATTGAGTTGATGAAACAGATTGGTCAACTCGCTGTTGAAAAAGAGTTTTATGTTCTTTCCGATGAAATCTACGACAAGCTCGTTTACCCCGGTTCCGAAACTCAGTGCATGTTGACCATGGGCAAAGAAATCGCAGCTCGCACGATTGTTATCAACGGCGTCAGCAAAGCGTATGCAATGACCGGTTGGCGAATTGGTTGGACCATTGGCGAACCAGCTCTGATTAAAGCGATCAACAAATTGCAATCTCAGCAGACCTCCAACCCGTGCAGCATCTCTCAATACGCAGCCATCGCAGCTCTTAACGGACCACAGGAATGTGTGACGGAAATGCTGACCGAATTCATCAAACGCCGAGAATATGTTTTGGGACGACTGAGGGAAATCCCGGATCTCACATTTGTCGATCCGGGCGGTGCGTTCTATGCATTCTTTAATGTCTCCCACTACTTCGGCAAGCCACTCCAAGGCGGCGTGCAAGTCGATAACGCAACAGATTTCTGTACCGCGTTATTAGAACAAGCCCAAGTCGCGTTGGTAACAGGCGACGCATTCGGAGCCCCAGGCTACGTCCGCCTCTCCTTCGCCACAGACATGCAAACCTTAGAAGCTGGCCTCAATCAATTAGCAGGTTTCCTGGCAGGATAAATAGTTTCTTGCTGAATGGTACATCTACTGTAGGCTGGGTTAGTTTTTACGTAACCCAGCATTGCGGTTTCTATTTCCAGTGTCGTAGGATGGGTGGTCCTGTCGCCTGTTGATTACAATTTCTCTTGAAATTCTACTCGACAGGTTCACCCATCTTCGTGGTCTTTGTGCTACCCTAATGCACATGCTGATGGGTGCAAGCACACCATCCTACTTGAGTTATTGACTCGTAACCAAGCTCCTGCTTATCTTCGATGGACAACGATTTACTATGGTGGTAATGTGGTAAACGCTGTTGTCGTTTGGCTAATGGCTTTCCCCAATACATTAGAGACCATTTCTATGAATAATTTAGTTCGTGACATGCTCACTGCTTGGCTAGATGGAATCAGAACACTTCTGGATATGGCAATACTATGTTTTCGGATCTCTCTTTTTTGTATTCCGATTGGCCTGCTATCTACGTTGCTTTCTCCCGGCTTTGGCTCTGAAGTAAATCATATATACAATAATCTTGCAGGAGCATTTGTAATGCTCGTTTCGGTGATCTGGATCCCATTTGCTACGTTCTTTGCCGTGAAATTCTCTACAATTTCTGTGTCCCGCACTACCTAAGTCCACAAAGCCTAATCCATTGGATTCTGAAATACCGTAGGATGGGTGGTTCTGTCGCCTGTTGGTTACAATTTCTCTTGAAATTCTACTCGACAGGTTCACCCATCTTCGTGGTCTTTGTGCTACCCTAGGGCTCATGCTGATGGGTGCAAGCACGCCATCCTACTTGAGTTATTTATACCTGGGGCACAAAATGTTAAAACAGATGTTGTTGACTGGCTGCTTGGTTTTACTTTCAGTTGTAAATACTGGATTTGCTCGTGGGCCGAATGTTTTGATGATTGCTGTGGATGATTTGAATCATGCGATGTCTTGTTATGGACATCCGCAAGTGAAGACGCCGCATATTGATTCCCTGGCAGTGCAGGGCGTGCGGTTTGATAAAGCTTATTGTCAGATTCCGCTTTGCAATCCTTCCCGTGCATCGATATTAACTGGTCGCAGGCCGGACGAATTACGCGTCTATGATTTAGAGCGTCATTTTCGTGATCAACTACCTGATGTAAAAACGCTGCCTCAGTTGTTCAAGGAAAACGGCTGGTATTCTGCCCGGGTCGGAAAACTCTATCATTATAATGTGCCATTCGGAATTGGTACCAACGGACTGGATGATGCTGCATCTTGGGATCATGTGGTGAACCCCAAAGGTCGAGACACCGATGATGAAAAGCTGATCTATAACGCAGAACCACATCGCGCGATCAGCGGAGCACTCAGCTGGCTGGCAGCAGATGGGACTGATGAAGAACAAACCGATGGCATCGTAGCCACCGAAGCGATCAAACTGTTGGAAGCTCATCAGAAGGAACCCTTCTTTCTGGGAGTTGGTTTTTATCGACCGCATACGCCGTTCGTTGCACCGAAGAAATATTTTGATCTGTATCCCTTAGATAAAATCCAGCTGCCAAAGTTCCCGGCGAATGATCGAAGTGATATCCCGGAAGCTGCATTTGCTCATAATTGCCCGGTCCCCAATTACGGATTGGATCGCGATACTCTCCTGCGAGCAACTCAAGCCTACTATGCCTCGGTTTCGTTTATTGATGCCCAAGTAGGGCGATTGCTTGATGCTGTCAAACGCTTGAAACTGGAGGATTCGACAATCATAATCTTCTGGAGTGATCACGGATATCACTTAGGCGAACATGATGGCATCTGGCAGAAGCGAACGTTGTTCGAAGAATGTTCGCGCACCCCATTAATTATCTATGCTCCTGATCAACTCGGTAACGGGAAACCAACCCAGCAGGTTGTGGAGTTCATTGATATCTACCCCACGATTGCAGAACTTTGTGGAATAAGTGCACCTGTTGATTTACCTGTAAACAACGGTCAGAAAACGTAGCGCCGAGCGGGCAGAAAGTGTAGCGCTGGTTGCGGGGAGATTCCTGCGAAGGTGGCTGTGGTTCGCAAGAAAGG
>JAESQE010000039.1 GCA_016765335.1 Planctomycetaceae bacterium | reverse complement strand
AACCCGGTGATATGTTGGTGATCAACCTTCACTCCCGCAGCTTGCAAAACATCTGCATACGCGATGCCTTCATCTCGAAGCGGATCGTATTGGCAAGTCACAAGAAATGTATCGGGTAGGCCGGCATGTGTGACTGCCCGGATTGGAGACAGGCTGGGGTCAAACCACTGTTCATGATTTGGACAATAAAGATCCCAGAACCATGTCATCATCGCGGTTGTCAGAAAATACCCTTCTGCGTTTTCGGTATAAGATTCTCGCGTGAAGTCTGCATCGGTGATGGGATAAATCAGAACCTGTCCTTGCAGTGCATGAGGTTGCTTTTTGTTGAGTTCTAATGCAACCACAGCTGCCAGGTTTCCGCCTGCACTATCTCCCATCACAAATACCTGAGACGGATCGGTACACCAACGATGCTTTGAGTCTGCGCTTGAATTTAACTTTTCTGCCAGCAACCAGTTGACACCATCAATGCAATCTTCAACAGCGGCCGGGTAAGGATGTTCGGGGGCGAGTCGATACCCCAAACTGATCACCGCGCAACCACTTCGGGCAGCTAGTGCACAGCAAAGCTGATCGTAAGTTTCAAGCTCTCCCATGACCCAGCCGCCGCCATGAATATAGGCAAGTACGGGCAGTTCTCGCGGATCGGTTTCTGATTCATTCGGTTCAGGAACATACAGCCGGGCTGCGATTTCTCCTGAGCGAGTCGGAATGGAAATGTGCCTGGTTTCTAAAACGGGATCAAAAAGACCCAGCACAGGCACGGTTCTGGCACGTGCTTCAGCAACTGATCCTTGCTCTAAAGGTGCTGGGGAAAATTCAGCGATCGCATCCAGAAATTGTTTTACACGGGGGTTGAGTGTCATAATTTTCTTTCCTCATTCTCCAGCAGGCAGGCTTTCCAGGACAGATTATTGAGCGGGGAGTCATTATCATAAAAAGACCGTCCGAGAAAAGATATTGCCAAACCCTTTTTATAACGAGGTCGCAATGAGGCTGAAACAACTTTTTATCCTGTCGATTACATTTTGCTGTTTTGCTGGATTCTACATGAACCCGCTTGCTGCAAAACAAAAGCGAACCACCCGCCCGAACATCATTTTTATCTTTTGCGATAACCTCGGGTACGGCGACATCGAACCGTTCGGCTCAACATTGCATCGCACGCCACACTTGAATCGCATGGCCAAAGAAGGTCGCAAATTTACGCACTGTTATTCTGCCAGCGGAGTTTGTACTCCCAGCAGAGCCGCTTTAATGACCGGTTGTTATCCCAAGCGAATCAGTATGACGATGACCGACGGTTGGGTGCTGCGTCCTGTTTCGCAGTTCGGTTTGCATCCTCAGGAATTCACTGTTGCAGAAATGATGAAAAAAGCAGGGTATGCCACCTCGATATTCGGAAAATGGCACTTGGGAGATCAACCAGAGTTTCTGCCCAATGCTCAGGGATTCGATCACTTCATGGGCATCCCGTACAGCGACGACATGACCCCACGCGAGGGAACCAACTGGCCCGACTTGCCGTTGATGGTTAATGATCAAGTGATCGAAGCTCCTTGTGATCGTGACATGCTGGCTCAGAAATTAACCGAAGCTGCGTGTGAGTGGATTGTCGATAATAAAGACGAGCCATTCTTTCTCTACTTCCCGCAGTGCATGCCCGGCAGTACCCGAACACCGTTTGCGAGCGAACCATTTCGAGGCAAATCGAAAAATGGTCCCTGGGGAGATTCCATTGAGGAAATCGATTGGTCTCTGGGCGAAATGGTGCGTACATTAGAAGAAAACGGATTACGTGAAAACACTCTCATCGTCTGGACTTCCGATAACGGAGCACCTCGCAGAAACCCAGTCCAAGGGACCAACAAACCGCTGGCTGGCTGGGGGTACACAACATCCGAAGGAGGCATGCGAGTGCCTTGTATTATGAGTTGGCCCGGACAAATTGCAGCTGGATCGGTTTGCCCTGAACTTTGCACGATGATGGATTTTCTACCAACATTCGCCGCGATGACAAATACGCCGTTACCAACAGAACGCATCATCGATGGGCAGAACATCGAACCATTGTTATTCGATAAAAAAGCATCAACTCCTTACGAAGCGTTTTATTATTATCAGAAATTTCAACTCCAAGCAGTCCGCTCCGGGCCTTGGAAATTGAATTTGGATATCACGCTGGCTGCTCAGGGAAAAAATGGCAAGCCGCGAAAACGACCCGCCAGCTTGTTCCATTTAGTGGACGATCCTTTCGAAACAAAAAACGTTGTTGCAGATCATCCAGAAATTGTAGCTCGCCTGGAAAAACTGGCAGAAAAAGCGAGAAGAACATTGGGAGACGCCAACCGAGAAGGCACAGAAATCCGCCCCCACGGCATCCACAAAAATCCAAAACCAATTCTGAAACAGTAAGGGGTGAGCAGCGTAGGGTCCGCTATTGCGGACCAAGCCACTTCGACATTTTCAATTCAATGTTTTTTTAACCGCAAAGATCCGCGGAGAGAAAACAGACTAAAAAAAGGTAGGATGGGTGCTCGCACTCATCTTCGTGTGCCTACTGAATCTCTTATGCTAAACAATGGGTATAATTGTCAGGCGTCAAGTTCCGTAGGTCCGTAGTATTGCAACCAGCGTTAAATGGCAGATCGTTTAATGATTTTGGAATATACTTCCTGGCGACTCACCCAACGTAGCCGGTATCAAACCAAGAGAGATTTGAATAAACCACGGAGGCACAGAGAAAAACCCAATACCGTCTATCTTTTGAGTTAAATTGATTGATTTTCTGCTACTTTTTCAACTCGGTGTTCTCTGCGTCTCTGTGGTAAAATAAAATCTATCCGTTTTAATTTGTTCCCAATCGGGACATCAAAAGCCTCGGTCCAAATGACTGACCTTTAACGCTAGTTGGACCACTACGATGTTAAGTCATATTCTCCTGAAAATACACTTTACAATGCCAGCCAGAGGTCCGCAATTCCGATGAGCAGTAATCCGATGCTGATCAACGCATTGATCTGGAAAAACGCGACTCCGGCCCGCGAAAGATCGTCCGGTTTGACGAGCAAGTGTTCATAAATCAGTAATCCGGCCACAATCACGACCCCGACCAGGAAAATTGTCCCCAGACCAGCGACCTGCCAAAACAGTATTAATGACACCAAACAGAGCAAATGGCTCGCAGCTGCAAACCGCAACGCCCCTGCAATTCCCAGTTTGGAGGGGATGCTGTGTAATCCGACATCGCGGTCGTATTCTGCATCCTGGCAAGCATAAATGATATCAAATCCGCCAACCCAGAAAAAAATGACCGCAGCCAATGCAATCGGCGGTAAAGATAATGAGCCGGTGATTGCAATCCAGGTCGCAATGGGGGAAAGCATCAACGCAGCTGCCAGCCAATAATGTGCAAACATGCTGAACCGTTTGGCGTAAGAATACCCCAGCAAAAACAACAGAACCGGGACCGAAAGATAGAGCGGCAATTTGTTCGGAAAAAACATAAGCGTCGAAAGCACGAAACAAACGCTCGTCAAAATGGTAAAAGTTAACACGCCCCGTGAACTCAATTGACCAGAAGGAATGTGCCTGCTTGCGGTACGCGGGTTCTTGGCATCGATCTTTTGATCGGCATAACGATTAAACGCCATCGCGGCTGAGCGGGCAAAAACCATGCACAGCAAAATTCCAATCAAATCCTGCCAGCGAAATTCTGCTTGATCACCGTGCCAGGCGATGATGGCTGTCAAAAGTGCAAACGGAAGCGCAAAGATCGTGTGACTGAAGCGGATCAGTCCCAGATATTTTTGAATCGTCGTGCCTGATGTTGTTTCTGCGGTACTCATTAATGTTTCTTTGTGCTTATTCTGCACTACTTTATTGATGACCTTCGGCCAATTGATACAAATCGTCAAGCTGGTTTATTTGTTGTTCTAAATCGGCATATTCACCGCTTTGTGGAGTATCGGCTGCCTGGCTTAAATCATCAAGCAATGTTCCCCAGAAGTTTTTTTGTAATTGATCCAGCAGCCAGGCTTTTCGTGTTTCAATAAAGGCGTTGTGCAATTGATGGAACCAGGATTCCAGATAGCCCATGCTGGTGGAAGCTCCCGAACTGATTGCGGTTTCGCCGACAGCTGCGGTGACTGTTCCTGCGGTGACATCACCTGCGACCTGAAAGGCAGCTTGCATGGCGGTTTCTGTCATGGCAGGCATCACTGCATTTCCGACCGGGCCAAAACCGGTAGCAAACAACGCGATGCTGACTGCGGGTCGAGCTGCAGCTGCGACTGAATCTAACCTTTTCAGCAACCGATACCAATCGGAACGTTGCTCACGAAATGTCGTCATTTGTTGATGAATTAACTGCTCTAATTGTTGATCAAGCTGAGATTCCTGATGAGCAATGTGAAGTTTTTTGATCGTTTCTTCCCGGGAATTTCCTGATAGAAGTCTGTTCAACCGAGGAGCAAGAACCGGATTGCCGTGCGTGCTCAGGGAATCGAGACGGTCATAAATTTCGCCAAGTTGCTTTTGAATGATGTTCCATTCCTGAAGTCGATACTCTTCGATCCAGCTGGATGAGTCAGCCGGATCGACACCGCGCAGCTTATGCACTGGCCACATAATGCCTTTGCCAACGATGTCGTAAAATCCATGCACTGAAGATTCCCAACCGGTTCGTTGAGTCTTCCACCAGGATCGAATTTCAGAAATCACCACTCGATTGGGGATTTTCGGCCAGTTAACATGAATTTCTCGCAGTCGTTCGGTCAGCCTGTTCCAGGCATCTCCATGAATCCCAGCCCGCTGTTTAATGTCGGCCAGGTACTGAGGAATTCCGGTGTGCTCATCATGAATCGCAGTGATGGCTCCGCGAAGTGAACGCAGTTTGATCTCTTCAAAACGAAGTTTCGAAATCTCCTGCATCAGGTTTCGAGCGGTCGATTGCTCTGAAGCGGCTGCTTCTGAAGGATTCTGCTTGACGGGCCAATCGCGTTGAAAGAATTGCAGTTGATTTGATTCAGCTGCTTGCCGATCGTGTGGGGCAACATACACGAACTCGGGAGCGACTCCGGTTTCGTTACAAAATGTTTCCAGCCAAACCGGCCAGTATTGATCGTCCTCAGGAATTAAGCATTGATTGAAGATGACGAGAATCGCTTTGTCTTCCTGAGCTGCGATTCGAAAAAACTTTTTCACAGCGGCATCGTTATATTTTTGCTGCGTCAGAACAGCGATCAGCACGTCAGCCGCTCTGCGAACTTTGTCTGCCCGCGACCAGTTCACTTCCGCGTCGCTATCAATATCGGGAGTATCCAGAAGGAGCAGGTTCTCGGGGCCTTGCGTAAATTCTCGCCAGAACATGCAATCCTGATCTACCAGTTGCAGGGCATCGTTTGCATCTTCGGAGCGATGTAATTCGAACTCCTCAANGATCGATTGCAATAATTCCGGCTGAGCAAAACGGGCGGGCACCAGGCACGTCGGGTGTTTGGTGCCGGATGCCAAGGGGCTGGTTGCACTGGCTTTCATGTCACACAGATGATTGAAGATCACACTTTTGCCAATGTTGGTTCCGCCAACAACCGCGNCAACGAGATAGCTGCTATCGTTTAATTGGGGAAGCAGTTTTTGCGTGATGAGTTGATACCATTCTGCGCACCCCAGCTCGGGCAAATCAAGCAAATCAGCTCGCGTCGCCAGCTGATCGACCGACTGCTTGATCGCAGAAATTCTCTGAGCAACTTCCCGCAACGCTTCCACGCATTAAGCTCCTTGGTTTGATGTAATTTTAGTGGTGGTAACTGGTAGGCTGGGTCGAGACCCAGCACCTATATCGTTTGAGTATATTATGAAATCAACACCCTCATTGTCGGGCCCTTTCCACCTTGCAAAATATCGTTACCAGCGTTGTGTGACGCCCCTCGTAGTTTTGAGACGCTTCTTGTTTATCTGGAGTTTTTACTTCGTTTGGGGGCTGCGACGTGGATACGGTAATTCATTCTGCCAAGTGTTTCGTCGAGTTCCTTTCGCAGATTCTCGCTGATTGAAACGCTGAGCGTCGGTGCAGAAAGTGTCGTTCGGCAATAGAATTCTGAACTTTCTTCATCCGGAGTTTCCACGACAATAACGATATTGGTTTTTCCTGGGTATCGGTCCAGAATTCTGCGGACTTTTTTCATGTCGTCTTCGGTATGAAAACCGTGACGGAATTTGATCGCGAGGTGTTGCGTCATCTGTTTTTCAGCCGCTTCGATGGTCAGGAATTTATTGACGACCAAATTCGGCTCGCGGCCTCTACGATCAACACGTCCTTGAATGATGCAGATTTCATCCGGGACAACCAATTCCTGATGGCGGGCGTAATCGTCGGGCCATAAAATACAGCGGATAATGCCATGGGGATCTTCGAGATCGAAATTGACGTATTTGCTGTTACCGTTTCGAGACGGTTTCTTGGTGGTCGCTTTTTTAATCGCTCCAATCATTCCGCCGATTAAGACTTCGCTACCATCGTCGATATCTGCCAGATCTTTCGTTGTGTGCGAAACCAAAGGGGCGAGTTGATCTGCAAATTCTGCCAGCGGATGCGAAGTCAAATAGAAGCCGAAGATTTCTTTTTCGTAGGTCAGTTTTTGTCCTTGTGGCCAATCGGGAGCTTCGGGAACGGTTGCCAGCATTTCGGTGCTGTTTTCGCTGTCGTTGTCTCCGCCAAACAGGCTACGTTGCCCTCGTAGTTTGTCCTTGAATTTCCTGGAAGCCATTTGAGTTGCCATTTCGACCGTCATGGTGTGTTCTTCACGGTTGGGACCGAAATTATCGAGTGCCCCGGCTTTGATCAGAATTTCCAGGACACCTTTGCTCATCACTTTCGGATCAAGGCGTTCGCAAAAATTGAAAATATTTGTGAACGGTCCGTTTTCGTCACGTTCATTGGCAATCGCAGCGACGACATGTTCTCCAATCCCCTTGATGGCAGCCATTCCGAAAGAGATCGCTTTGCCGACGACTTTGAAGTCAACATGTGACGTATTGACATCGGGAGGCAGGATGTCAATTTTCATTCTGCGGCAATCATCAGTATGTTCTGAGATTCGCTCGGAACTTTCCATTTCGCAGGATAATAATGCAGCCATGAATTCCTGAGGATAATGTGCTTTGAGGTAAGCCGTCTGGTAGGCGATGGCTCCATAAGCGGTACTGTGCGATTTGTTAAAGCCGTATCCAGCGAACTTTTCGATCAACTCCCACAACGTCTGGGCAACATCTTTTTTCATTCCCTGTTTTTGCGAACCTTCGATAAATTCCCCGTGAAAAGCAGCGATCATTTCCAGTTTCTTTTTGCTGATCGCTTTAATGCAACGGTACGCAGAAGAAAGTTCGATGCCGCCGACACGGTTGAGAATCCGCATCACCTGTTCCTGGTAAACCATCACGCCGTAAGTTTCTGCCAGAACTTCATCAACAAGCGGATGCACTTTCGGGACAGGCTGCCTGCCATGTTTCACTTCAACGAATGTCCCGACCATTCCCCCTTCCAGCGGGCCAGGTCGATAAAGCGCTAAGGTTGCGATGATATCTTCAAACTTATCCGGCTTCATTTTCGTCAGCAGGTCTCGAATGCCTCCCGATTCCAACTGAAAAATCCCCTTGGTTTCTCCCCGCTGAAGGAGTGCGAATGTTTCTTTGTCATCGAGTGGGAAATCGATCGGGTTCATATCAAAACCAGGATAGTTTTCCTTCACGCTAATGACGGCTTTATCGAGAATGGAAAGGTTTCGCAGTCCCAGAAAGTCCATTTTGAGCAAGCCGGCTCGTTCGACATCAGTCCATTGGGTGATGATGTCTGTTTTTCCGGTGATGCGTTGTAGCGGCACATACTCAACCAGCGGTTTGTCGCCAATCACGACTCCGGCTGCATGGGTTCCAACATTTCTGGCAAGTCCTTCGAGGCTCATTGCATAGTCAAGCATCTCTTTGATTTGAGGATCTTGTTCATATTGCTCTTTCAATTCGGGAGCCGTGTCGATTGCTTCTTGCAGTTTGATGCCAAGCTTCTCAGGAATCATTTTTGCAATTTCGTTGACCCGATGCAGCGGGACATCGAGCGCCCGCCCGACATCGCGCAGCGCAGCTTTGGCTTTGAGTGTTCCAAATGTTCCAATCTGTGCAACAGAGTCCTCGCCGTATTTTTCTTTGACGAAATCGAGAACCACCTGCCTGCGATCTCTACAGAAATCGATATCGATATCGGGCGCTTCTGAACGACTCGGATCAAGAAAACGTTCGAAAAGTAAATCGTATTTGACGGGGCAAACATCTCCCATTCCCAGTAGATACGCCACGATCGCACCGCAAGCAGAACCACGAGCGGTACAGGGAATCTTTCGGTCTCTCGCAAAACGCACAAAGTCCCAGACGATCAGGAAGTAA
>JAESQE010000038.1 GCA_016765335.1 Planctomycetaceae bacterium | reverse complement strand
TAGTCGTGAAGGAGTATTTTAGGTTTTGTGTGATAAAAGTCAGTTAATGTTGTTAGTGTTTTTTGAAAATATTGTTGGCTAGCTAATGAGTTTAAATCGCCAAGATGCTGACTTAAAATTAATTGCTGACCATGGCTAATGGCAATAGTATTTTTGCTATGTCCGCCGACGGCAAGGGCAGCATTTAATTTTTTATCAATGCTAATAGGTAAGGGGACATAACCCCGCGCACGGCGTAAATTAACCACTTGATTATTGATATTGCGCACGACGGAATCATCTAAACCATGAGTGATTTTACGGTTATGACTTAAGAAAAAATCAGCAATATCGGCTAATTGATCTAAAGCCTGCTGCGTATCGGTACAAAGTGGCTCATGGCTGCGATTACCACTGGTAACCACTAATGGTTTGGCAAAATAATAAGCCAATAAATGATGTAAAGGGGAGGAAGGCAGCATTACGCCTAGCTGGGTATTGTTAGGCGCAACGGTCTGGGTAATTAAACGATTAGCTAAGTGATTTAATAACACAATAGGACTAGCAGAGGAGCGGAGTGCCTGTTGTTCAATCGCGTTAACGGCACAAATGGCTTTAATGGATTTCATATCTTTCAACATTAAAGCAAAAGGTTTTGCAGGCCTGTTTTTACGATCCCGTAAACGCTGAACGGCTTCTTCTTGTGTCGCATCGGCCAATAATTGAAAACCACCGATACCTTTAAGGGCAATTATTCCCCCCTGTTGTAAATGCTTGACGGCCTCAAGTAAGGCGTTATGTTGTGAGTGTAACAATTCCCCTTGTGGATTTAATAGTTGTAACTGTGGGCCGCAGTGTTCACAGGCGATGGTTTGTGCATGAAAGCGCCTGTTTTCTGGGGCGTGGTAATCATGCCAACATGTTGAGCAAGGCTGAAAATCCGCCATGGTCGTATGCTGACGATCATAAGGCTGTTGCTGCATGATGCTATAGCGCGGCCCGCACTGACGGCAACTAATAAAGGGGTAGTGATAAAATCGGCTATTGGGGTTGAATAATTCGGCGATGCAGTCGGGACAGGGGCTAATATCGGGTAAAACAAAAGCAGAGTAATCGCCTTGATGATGACTGGATTTTATTTGGAAATCGGCAAAATTTTCTAGGGCTTGCGTTTGGCTTGTTAAGTGCTCAATATGGGCAAAAGCAGGTAATTGATGCTGTAAATCAGTTAATAATTGCTCTTGTTGGCTATTTCGTCCTTCCAGCCAAATTCTAACACCACTATTTTCATTGGCTACCCAGCCATTTTGTTGATGTTTTTTTGCCAAACGGTAAATAAAAGGCCGAAAGCCTAAACCTTGTACATAGCCGCTTATATTAATGAGCCGCGCTGATTGTTTGATAATAAGCGTCCTGATTAAAAGCCTAGTTCCTTTAAGGAATTGAATGGTATATTAAAAAATATCACCTACTGATTAATCGATAGAATAAAGAGTTTAATGCAACAATTTATTGAGCAAGTACTACGCAAAAATGATTTTCAAGTAGAGCGATTGCTCATGATATTACGCGATATTCAGGATGAATATCAGTGTATCTCTAAAGAAGCCATCGAGTTACTGGCGACATTGTTAAAAATTGAACGTACACAAATTATCAGTGTCGTGGAGTTTTATAGCTTTTTTCATCTCAGCCCGCGCGGCAAATATGACGTGCTATTTAGCGATTCCATTACCGATATTATGCTGGGTAAGCCGGCTTTAATAGCGTACTTTTCAGATAAATTAAACGTGCTAATTGGGGCCGTACGCGCTGACGGTTTAGTGAGTCTTAATAATACCGGTTGTACTGGTTTATGTGATCAAGGCCCAGCCATTTTAGTTAATGGCCGAGCCATTGCCGACCTTAGCGAGCAAAAAATTGACCAGATCGCAGCATTAATAGAACAAAAAAAACCGCTAGCGCAATGGCCGGTAGAGTTGTTTGTTGTGCACGATAATATTGTTAAAACGAATCTTTTATTGGCCGATGAAATACAGCAAGGCGAAGCTTTACACGCCGCCTTTAAACGCGGTTTAACAGCAAGCTTAAATGAACTTGAGTCATCAAAATTACGTGGTCGTGGCGGTGCTGGTTTTACGACGGCAATGAAATGGCGTTTTTGCGCAGAAGAAGCAGAACAAGAGCGTTATGTGGTTTGTAATGCCGATGAAGGTGAGCCAGGGACTTTTAAAGATCGTGTGCTATTAAATACTTATGCGCACCAAGTGTTTGAAGGTATGACCTTATGCGCGGCGATTATTAAAGCTAAACAGGGTTTTTTATATTTGCGTGGGGAGTATTTGTACTTATATGATGCCTTGCAAATTGTTTTAGCGCAGCGACGAAAATTAGGCTTGTTGGGTGATAATATTCATCAGCAAGGGTTTAGTTTTGATATTGAGATTCGCTTAGGCGCAGGGGCTTATATTTGTGGNGAAGAATCNGCATTAATTGAATCTTTAGAAGGCAAACGNGGCATTCCACGTAATCGNCCGCCATACCCTGTTACCCAAGGCTANCTNAANAANCCCACNGTNGTGAATAATGTGGAAACCTTTTTNGCCGCGGCTAAAATTGCTGTGGTCGGCGGACAAGCATTTGCAGCATTAGGTACAAAAAAATCAGGCGGCACTAAATTATTAAGTATTAGTGGTGATTGCCTGCGTGCAGGTATTTATGAGGTCCCTTTTGGTACTTCGGTCAGTCAAATTTTACAAGACTGTGGCGCAGAGGATGTCTTAGGGGTTCAAGTCGGTGGGCCATCAGGCACCTTTATCTCGGATCATGAATTTGAGCGCCGCATCTCATTTGAAGACTTATCTACTGGAGGTTCGTTTATTATTTTTAATCGTAGCCGTGATATTTTAAAAATAGCGCAAAATTTCAGTCATTTTTTTGCAGAAGAAAGCTGCGGATTTTGTACGCCTTGCCGAGTCGGTACGTCTTTATTAAAGAAACAACTGGATAAAATTGTGGATGGCCACGGTTCAGCGGGGGATCTGGTGGCTTTACAAGAGCTTTGTCAGCTCGTAAAAAACAATAGCCATTGTGGTTTAGGGCAAACGGCAGCCAACCCTGTTTTAACGACGTTAGAGCGCTACCCAGAAATCTATCAAGCACAATTAAAAGATATTAGTTTTGAACCTGGATTTGATTTAGATGCATCTTTAGCAACGGCTAGAAAATTGGCTAATCGTAATGATGCCGGTGCGCATTTAGAGCAAGTGGAGCAGGATTAATGAGTAAAACGATTAATATTGATGGCAAGGACATTCCTTTTACTGAAGGGCAAACCATTATTGAGGCGGCAACAGACGCGGGCGTGTATGTGCCGCATTTATGCCATAACCCTGATTACACGCCACATGGTAGTTGTAAGTTATGCACTGTTAAAGTCAATGGGCGTAATTGTTCAGCTTGTACTTTTCCTGCTATGGAAGGCCAGGAAATTATGAATAATACTCAAGAATTAAATAATGATCGCCAAAAAATAACCCAGATGTTATTTGTGGAAGGTAATCATTTTTGCCCTTCTTGTGAAAAAACAGGGAATTGTGAGCTACAAGCGGTGGCTTATTCCTTAAATATGCTGGATAACCATTTTCCACACTTTTTTTCTAATCGTGAACTAGACGCATCACATCCTGATATTTTAATTGACCACAACCGCTGTATTTTTTGTAATTTATGTGTGCGAGCCAGCCAAGAAACCGATGGCAAAAATGTCTTTGCTTTGAGTGGCCGTGGCATCAATAAAAAATTAATTATTAACTCGGCAAGCGGGCAGCTAAAAGATAGCAATATCAGTGTGCAAGATAAAGCCGCGCATATTTGCCCAACGGGGGCGATTTTAATTAAACGTACTGGGTATTTTGTGCCGATAGGCGAGCGAATTTATGATAAACAGCGCATAGATCAAGTCAGTTTAAATAAGGAGAAAAAGCAACTTGGCAAATAAAATAAGGATTGCGACCACGTCTTTAGGCGGCTGTTTTGGCTGTCACATGTCTTTTTTAGATATTGATGAGCATATTTTAGAATTAGCAGAAGTAGTAGAATTTGATCGCTCACCATTTACGGATATTGAACACTGCAGTAATAGTGATATCGGCTTAATTGAAGGCGGGGTGTGTAACTCAGAAAATGTACATGTCCTCAGAGAGTTTCGTAAAAATTGCAAAATATTGGTTGCCGTAGGTGCCTGTGCTATTAATGGCGGCTTACCTGCGATGCGTAACCATATCCCTTTAGAGGAATGCTTAAATGAATCTTATCGTGACGGCATTGGGGTCGAAAATGCGCAGATCCCTAATGACCCAGAATTACCGCTATTATTAGATAAAGTTTACCCGATTCATGAACTTGTTAAAGTGGATTATTACTTACCTGGCTGTCCGCCTTCCGCGGATGTATTCTGGAAATTTTTAACGGACTTAATTGCAGGGCAAGAACCTAGCTTGCCTTATGATTTAGTTCATTACGATTAGTCCTTTCTGTTACCTAGCGAGATCGAATATGTACGAGAATTTAGAAACAGCAGAAAACCCTGAAAATTTAAAACGGGTGGTGATTGATCCGGTATCACGGGTAGAAGGGCATGGCAAAGTTACCTTATTATTAGATGAGAACAATAAAGTAAAACAAGCACGTTTACATATTGTTGAATTTAGAGGCTTTGANCGNTTTATTCAAGGGCGACCTTACTGGGANTTNCCGGTTTTNGTACAGCGGTTATGCGGNATTTGTCCGGTTAGNCATCATTTAGCAGCAGCAAAAGCCATCGACCANTTAGTGGGGGTTGATCCTGAAAATTTACCACCTGCTGCCGATAAATTAAGACGCTTATTGCATTTTGGACAAGTGATGCAATCACACGCTTTGCATTTCTTTCACCTAGCTAGCCCTGATTTATTATTTGGTTTTGAAAGTGATATTAGTAAACGCCATATTTTAGCGGTGTTAGAAGCCTATCCTGATATTGGTTTACAGGGCGTAAAGCTGCGTAAATTTGGTCAAGAAGTGATTCGCATGGTATCGGGTAAACGAATTCATGGTACAGGTGCGATTGCGGGCGGCATGAATAAAGCCTTAACCAAAGCGGAGCGGGATTATTTAAAAGCCGATGTGGATCAAATGATTGCATGGGCTGATGCCGCAGTGGCATTAATTAAAAAAGTACACTGTTCAAATCTGCCTTATTACGATGATTTTGGCACGATTGAAACTAACTATTTAAGTTTAAATAAACCGAATGGTGCTTTAGAGCTTTATCATGGCGGCATTCGGGTTAAAGACCCCGAAGGTAAAACCTTGTTAGAGGGTTTTGATTACTGTGATTACAATAAAATTATTCATGAAGAAGTGCGTTCATGGACGTATATGAAATTTCCTTACTTAACCGCACTGGGTAAAGAAAAGGGCTGGTATCGAGTCGGGCCATTGGCGCGAATTAATAACTGTGACTTTATTGATACCCCATTAGCAGAAAAAGCGCGTGTTGAATTCAAACAACATGGTGGCAGTCAGGCAATGGTGCATAGTACCTTGGCTTTTCATTGGGCACGGTTAATTGAAGCATTGCATTGTGCGGAAAGTATTAAACAACTGTTAGATGATCCGGATATTTTAGATGCATCTAATTTAGTCGCGCAAGGTGAAAAACGTTTTTCAGGTGTCGGTGTTATTGAAGCACCACGTGGTACTTTATTTCACCATTATGAAGTTGATGAAAATGATATTGTCACCAAAGCAAACCTGATTGTTTCTACCACCAGTAATAATATGGCGATGAATGAATCAGTGCGCCAAGTTGCGGCAGAATACTTATCTGGCCAAGAATTAACCGAACCCTTATTAAATAATTTAGAAGTGGCGATTCGCGCTTATGACCCTTGTTTATCGTGCGCGACGCGTGCGGTGGGAAAAATGCCATTGCAAGTTGAATTAGTCGATAGCGCAGGTAATTTGGTTAATAAGGTAATGAAACATAGCGATGGACAGCTAGAAAAACTAATATGAAGCCAGTTATTTTGATTTTTGGCTACGGTAATTTAAGCCGTGGGGATGATGCGTTAGCCCCCTTATTATTAGAAAATATTGAAGCTAAGATTGATGATAAGCAGGTGGAAATATTAACGGATTTTCAATTACAAATTGAACATGCGCTAGATTTAGAAGAGCGGCAATTAGTGTTATTTATTGATGCCTCGGTTGCTTGTGAACATGCGTTCGACCTTTGTGAATTACAGCCCAACAAAGATAATAGCTATACCACGCATGCCATGAGTCCTGCTTCGGTATTGCAGGTATATCAATCCATTAAAAAAGCCGTACCACCACCGTGTTTTTTATTAAGCATTCAAGGTTTAAGCTTTGAGCTGGGCGAATCATTAACCAGCCAAGCGCAGCAAAATTTACAGCAAGCATTAGAGTTTACCGAGCAACTATTAGAGCATCCTGAGTTAAAATATTGGCAAGCGCAGGTGAGTCATCGTGCATGAAGTCTCGCTACTGGAAAATGTGCGGGAGATTTTACAAGCACATGCGATTAGCCAAAACTTTACTAAAGTCAGTAAAGTGACCTTAGAAATTGGTGCTTTATCTTGTGTAGAACCCGATGCATTACGCTTTGCATTTTCTGCGGTCATGAAAGATTCGCTCGCTGAAAATGCAGAGCTGATATTAACCATTCAGCAAGGGCAAGGGCTGTGTGAGCAATGTAAGCAGTCAGTGTTAATAGAACATTTATATGATCCGTGTATTCTCTGTGGCCATCCGTTTGTGTCGGTAACAGCGGGCAATAGTATGCAAATAAAAGATTTAGTGGTTATTTAACAGGCTTCATCCTTTGGAAAAGGGGGATTGAGGGGGTAAGTAACAAGGCGTAATTATTCTAATATTTTTTAGGTGTAGAATTGGAAACGGAACCGCGACTAAAGTCGAGGTTCCGAAATGTTAGAATAATTATTTATAATCAAATTCCCCCCTCTTTGCGAGGTTGTCGCAAAAGGTCCGTTAGTTTGATTGTATAATAGATTCAAAGGAAATAAGGGGTTTAAACGAATGGCGCAACGTCCACTACAAATTGATCGG
>JAESQE010000037.1 GCA_016765335.1 Planctomycetaceae bacterium | reverse complement strand
CAAACACAAGGCCAAAACGCACACCCTTGATTCTGGGAAATCAGAGTAATAAATAGAGGAACCCTTAACAGTGGGTATGATTTCAGATTGTCTTTTGAGAGTAAAGAAACAATTTCCGAATCGATGGCCTCATCAGAAATATCAGACAATGCAGGCATTGCCGCTTGAGACAGTTCGTCATCGTCTTCCTTTGCCAATTCCAGCAGAGGCAAAAGACATGAAGCATTTCCAACGCGTCCAGGAGCAGTAATGGCAGAAAGCCGAACCTCTCTGGGGCCTTGTTTGCTGGCATTTAACAAACTGACTCCTAACAAAGTGATCAGCATGACCGCCATCATCGGGAGAAGAATTTGATAGTGCAAAGACCACCGCATAAAGAGGTACCATTTTCTGAAATTGAATTATATTCCAGCTTACCATAATAACGCAGACCGAGGGGTGTTCAAATCATTTCTTGTCACCTGGGTACTGGAATCGAAACCCCAACGCCCCTGTCGAAATAATCGACAGCATGTCGCCTATTTGTCATCCAGTTTCTTAGATCATAGATTTTAAGCCTCGTTAACCTTGTCATAGCAAAGGGAAATAATATTTTCACTATTGGCACTCTATTTGCTGCAGGTTATCTTCAGGTAAAATGTATCACCAATCATAAGTTTGTCAGCATGATCCCAGCACGCTTGGTTCATGCTGATCGCCGTCGCCAAAATCAAATCTATTTGCGGTTTGTGCAAGCCGCAAATAGTTGACCGAGTCGTACAAAAATACCATCCTATTATCGTAAGAAGAATATTGATTATGCGGAGTCTATTCTGTTCCTTTTCTATTTTGTTTGTGTTGTTGGTCGTCGGTTGTTCTGAGTCAACTCCTGAAATGGACACCTCGACGGTGATAAGCCCGATTGGAAAGAAATGGGAATGTGATCACTGTAAAAAAGAGATTGCCAACGTGGGTGAAGAACATCTCGTGACCGTTCGCGGGAATCAGTACGTTATTTGTGACGAAAAATGTGAAGCCGACTTGAAGGATTGGCTTTCCAAGCAATAACGGCTGTCATGATTTGAGGCGAGAAGAAAAGACTCCTTCTGTTTGAAAGAACCATCAATGAATAAACAACCTATGAAAAACCGCTGTGGATTTACACTGATTGAATTGCTCGTGGTCATTGCGATCATTGCCATACTCGTTGCCCTGTTACTCCCCGCGGTCCAGCAGGCCCGGGCGGCTGCGAGGCGTTCTTCGTGCAAGAATAATGTCAAACAAATAGCATTGTCGCTGCACAACTATCACGATGTTCACAACAGATTTCCGGCTGGTCATTTGGAAACGGGAACAAGCGGTCCCGCTTATCGGCACCAGATCGGCTGGTTAACGTATTTGCTTCCTTATGTCGAACAATCGACGGTTTACGATTTGATCGATTTCACGCAAATCGGGCCGAGTAACGGTAGTCCAAATCCGAACGGCTCAGCAACAAATAATGCAGCTTTTCATGCAGCCGGCGGAGCCAATATCAGCGTCTACATCTGTCCCAGTGATCCTGTCAGCCGGGTTGATGCTATTTGGGCGCCTTCCAATTATCTAGGAAGCCAGGGACCGGACTGTACGTGCCGGGGCAAAAGTTGCAGAGGGATTTTTGGACATAATACTTGGATGAGGTTTTCAGATATTACTGACGGAACTTCGAGTACGGTCGCTTTTGGCGAAACAACAAAAGGTGACCTCAGCGTCAGCACGTTGCAGGATAATTATTTCTATCGCCCATCGGGTGGGAATGCTCAGGATATTAATACTTGCCAGGGAGGGACGTTAAGCAGATCTGATCGCGCGACCGTCTGGTTTGGTGGAAATCCTCAGCACAACATGCTCAGTACCAATCGTGGGCCAAACGATCTGCGATTCGACTGTATCGCTCCCAATAATGGTTGCACAAACTTTGCTGCTCGCAGTGCCCATGCCGGCGGTGCTCATTTCGGCATGTGCGACGGGTCTGTCCAATTCATGTCGGAAAACATCGATACCGGCGTCATTCAGGCATTGGGCTCCCGAAACGGCGGCGAAGTGATTGGTGAATATTGATGCTCAAACTGAATAACAGATCCATGATTCACTACATACGGAACTCTTCGGGCTGTCTGGCAGTTGGATTGCTGCTCTGTTTCTTCTTTTGCCAAGCGGCAGAAGGCGAAGAGAAAGCCGCATCTCAACCAGAGTCTTCTGTTCGAAATCGTATTGCGTTTGTCGGTTTGCATGGCGGNATTTTTGACGTACTCAAACGATACGAAAAAGATGTCGATCTGCAAATCGATTATCTCAAAGATGAAGACTTCTCAGCAAAACAGGTTGATCTGGCAAAGTACCGGGTGATCTTTCTGCAACATTTGCGACGAGAAGACCGCGAGCATTATCGCCCAATGATCACTTCAGCCAGGATGCAGAATCCGGACTTGCGAATTTTCTCGATTTCGGGACTGGCCGAAAAGCATCTCCCCGAATTGACCAAGCAGGGAATTATTGAAAGTGATCCGAAATTAAAAGCTTATTACGGTTCGTCCCCCGAAAATCTCAGACGGTTTCTGATTTATGTCAGCGTTACGTACTTGAAACGTGCAGGCAATATTTTGCCTCCGGTTGAAACAGAGCGAAAAAGCGGGCTGTTCCATCCCGATCATGAAGGTTTATTTGATAACACAGGGCAGTTTTTGCGTTGGGCACGCGATCAGGGCCGCAAAATTGACGAGATGCCTCGGGTTGTTATTGCGGTGCATTCGACTCATTTAGAGTTTCAACAGCCGAAAGTGGTTGAGGCGTTAATCCGTGAATTTGAAAAACAGGGTCTGCTGGCTGTTGCGATGATCGATCTTGGTCCCGACTACGAACAGTCTGTTTTGGAATTCAAGCCGCTGGCAATTGTCCATACTTGTCATAGTCGGTCGCGAACTTCGTTTCGAGAGAAAGTTGGTGTTCCCCATCTACATTCGATTTTCTTTCGCAAGCAGTCGATTGACGATTGGAAAGAAAACCTGGAAGGCCTTGCATCGAATGAAATGGCCTTTCACATAATTGGCCAGGAATTACGTGGAGCGATCGAACCGCAAATTGGATCGGGGACGCTGACCGGGGGCGGAAGTTCTGAAGCGTTTACACCGATTCCCGAACGGATCGAGCATCTGGTCAGCCGAACGGTCGCGTGGACGAAACTGGCCCGTCTTGCAAATCGCGAAAAGAAAATTGCTTTCGTTTATTATGATCGTGAAATGGGCAAAGCAGAACTGATGCGGGGAAGCGCGACGGGCATGTTTATGAATGGGCCTCGCAGCCTGGTCAACGTGCTCAATCGAATGCAAAAAGTTGGTTATGCGATGCCACGAGTTCCTGCCGATGAAGATGAACTTGTTGAATGGATGATGAATCGCGGTCGGCAAATCGGTATCTGGGCACCGGGCGTGTTAGACAAAATTGCACGTAGTGGGGACGCCGTTTTGGTTCCAGTTGAAAAATACAAAAAGTGGTTCGAAGAAAAAGTTCCCGAAAAACAGCGGCAGGAACTGATCAAACGATGGGGGCCGGCGCCGGGTAAATTTCTTGTCTGGGAAAACGATGGCAAGCAGTTTATTGTTATTCCTCGCATTGATTTGGGAAATATCATTCTTCTGCCCCAGCCGTTACGCGGCGAAGCACACGATACATCGTTACTGCACGATAAGCTTGTTCCGCCGCCACACAATTATCTGGCAACCTACTTCTGGCTACAGGAGGAATTCAAAGCAAACGCGATGGTGCATTTCGGAACGCATGGCTCGGAATTCATGCTGCCCGGCAAAGCAGCGGGGTTGTCGCAATCGGACTGGCCCGATGTCGTGATGGGAACGATGCCGAACATCAATCCGTGGATCATCAATAATCTGGGGGAATCCTCTCCCGTTCGAAGGCGAGCCTATGCGGTGCTGATTGATCATCTCGTTCCCCCTTCTGTCAATGCAGAACTTTCTGACGAACTGCTGAACTTGCATAACGACATCGATAAATGGGTGGTGTTGGAAACCGGGGCGTTAAAAGAGAAGTTTCGGGAGTCAATTTCAAAACAATTTCGAGAGGCGAATCTGGAAAAAGATTTGCATATCGATTTGCCAGATAATCGGTTATTGACACCAGGAGAAGTTGAGCGAGTGCTGGAGTATCTGCACGATATTCATAACGAAACAACGCCGATCAGCCTGCATGTTTTTGGCGAGCCGCCTCGCGATGATTTGTTGATTCCCTGGATTGTCACATGCTTGCGAAAACAGTTTCGTGACGGACTGGGAGAAGTGATCGAAGTCCCGCCCGAAGAAGCACTCAATCCTGGTGATCGGCAGAAATACCTACGGCGAAAAGCAGAGGAAATTGTGACGCTTCTTCTTCGTCAGGGATTCAGTGCTGAAGAT
>JAESQE010000036.1 GCA_016765335.1 Planctomycetaceae bacterium | reverse complement strand
AGGGCCATGACGATCCCGGCTCGCCTTGTTTAATTTGAAGATGCTAATCGCCATTTCAGCCAGGCGTAGATGGATGAGCCGATCTGTTGGTAGCCTTCTTTGTTGGGGTGCACCGCGTTGTTGGATGGGTAGCCGTCGGTGATATCCAAATATAGTTCGGTGGGGATAATGCTGATTTTGGAGTCATTGATGGCTGAGAAATATTTGATTTGGCGTTGAACTAATCGGTGCTGGATTTTGTTCCAACCCTGGCGAGTGTATCTTCCTTTGTAGTTGGCATCGAATGCTTCATCTCGTGAGTTGCCTGGCGTTGTCAGACAAATACCAATTTCTGCATACGGGGCAGACTTTCGCAGAGCTGCAATTAAAATATCAGCCTGCTTGAACATGCTGTCAATTCTCGCATCCAGTGCAGCGGGATCTTTATAAGGAGCACTGAAGCAATCGTTGATGCCGAGTTTAATTGTAATGAAGTCCGGGCGATTTCCGTTACAGTATTGTTCGAAGTATTTGGAGAGGTTTAGTTCCGGTTTTCCTTGTTCATTAGGAAAGACAAAGGGGCTGCTTCCGGATTTGCTTCGCTGATGTTTTTCATCGACGCAGTGCACACGAATGCCGTTTTCGTCTGCTGCATAAAGTGAATTGAATCGTGCCCATGTCCAACCGCCATATCCTTCGTGCATCACTCCAGAGGCAGCTGCACCGGGACGATGTGTTCCCAGCATTTCCCATTCAGGATTCCCCGGCAGCGAAAGCAATCTCGCCACTTCATTGGGGTACTGCGAAGCATTAGTGAGACTATCGCCGATCATTAACAAACGGATTTTTCGACCCTGTCCCGCATTTGCTGGCACAACAACCAGAGTGGTCGATTGCGTTCCTTGTATATTCCCCTGGGCATCTTTGATAGTGAGGGACAACGAGTGCTGACCGACATCATTTTTTGTTGGTGTGACTGCCCAGCGTTTTTTGTTGCTTGATCCGAGTTTGCAATTAATATCGAAACGATAATCTGACATCTTTTCTGTATGCACCGTATTCTTAAAATAGATTCCGGTTTCAATTCCCGAAACAGCATAAACTTCTTTGGGCAATGTCAGTTGCAGGGACTCTTCAGCCTTGGCGACCGTTTCTACGAGCAAAAGAGAACTGCATGCAATCGCAAAAACAGATAAAAAACGGAGAGAGTGAATCAGATGTTGTTTCATGGTGTAGTGTTTTCTGTAATACGCATTCGCGAGCGGAGGGTAGACATTCTTGTCTGCCTGAAATTAAGGCAGACTCAAACGAAACAAATCGGGGATAATCAAAAACCTTTATGGAAACCTCTATTAATTTGATCCCAGAGGTTCTCGAATACAGTTTGGTTATAAAACACAGTTCAAAAACCCCCCTCTAATTCCCCCTTCCTAAGGGGGAGAACCAATTAATTGAAGTTCACTTGTGNCTTGTATGTTCCTTTATGGAGTTATTAAACCATTA
Source organism: Planctomycetaceae bacterium (assembly GCA_016765335.1). Lineage (GTDB taxonomy): Bacteria > Planctomycetota > Planctomycetia > Planctomycetales > Planctomycetaceae > Rubinisphaera. The sequence goes on along the minus strand of JAESQE010000036.1, from coordinate 4,223 downwards.
TCTGATATGNTTGGTGGTTCATTTCTAAACCTGATTATAAAGAAACTTTCATGATGGTTTCNTTTCAGCAAGGCTGCGTTGAAGCAGGTTGAGTGTGATTTGTTGCACACGTTCGTCTGGGCCGTGGGGTCGTGACCAGTGGGACCAGGGTGGGATGTGTCCGGGCGGGCAGGATAAACCCTCTGACCAGAAAATGGTGGAGGCATTAAAGACGATGTTCCCTTGAGGCCCGGGGAAGATCACGGCTGCATAGTCTCCTTCTCTCACGCCTCCGGACCAGATTTTTCCCTCAGCCAGAACTTCGAGCCCTTCTCGATCAGGATCCGGTTCCCCGTGATGTTCCCAACCGACGAGTCCGGGAATATGTTCTCCTTTTTTCATGCCGGTTCCTGCAAAGACCCAATGTTCCGGGTTGGAACAGGTCCAGTCTCCGCCGCCGTTGAAGGGAACAACGGATCGTACTCCCATGATTTTTCGTTCATCTGGAGCAGTGCCTTGCAAGCCTGCAAATAACTGGCTGTAAGATTCGAGTTCATCTTCCCGCATCGGCCCAAAAGCTCCGGTACGCGTAATGATTCGCTTCGCATGGCCCTGGGAACTGGCAGAAAACGGAGAGACGACAAACACCGAATTGCCACACAGCCACAAAACGCTGACCCCAGATTCAATCGCCTGATCCACAGCTTCGTATTGCCTGGCGTCCCAGTATTCATCATGTCCGACACTAATAAACGTTTTGCATCGCGAGACAAAATCAGCATCGACGGTATCGCAGTTCGAACCGTAAGTGACATCATAACCGTGTTGTTCCAACCAAAAACAGAGCGGGAATTCCCAGAGTAAAAACTCACCCGATCCGATCGATAGCGGAGCATCAAAGATCTGATTATATTTTCCGTAAGGACGATCAAAGCTGACCGCAACCCCTGGTGCGTGTGCACCATTCGGATGTGTATAAAGTGATTCATTCACCGGCCAGCGATTGTAAGCCTGCCAAGTGTTGTCGCTGCACTGAAAGAGGACGTCTGCCGGGCGATTATCTCGCACAATAAAGATGACATAGCTTTGCCAGTAAGGCTCAGATTCTGACTCGGAAATAGTTGTCAGCTTTCCCAGATAAACGCCGCTGACCCAGTCGTCCGGAATTTTGAAAGTGGTGCTTGTTTCCCACTCACATTCCCGCAATCTGGCTGGTGCAGGCGTCATTTCGGGAGTCGGCTGCATGCTGCCTTGTAGTGGACCAATCTGCTTGATGTGTCTGCCACCGGTTCCGCCGTAATATCCCATGCGGTAGATATCAATCAGAAATTTACGAGCAGGCTTGGTGCTGACATGAATCGTTAATTCTTCCCCGGCTGCAACAGATTGCTTCGAGCAGTAACCTTCAATTAACGACGTGCGATAACTGCCTTCGTTAACGCGGACTCTGGTCAATTGCCAATCGCGTGTTCCTTGACGTTGGTTTTCTTTTTCTATCAACGCAGATCCTGTCGCAGAACGCGAGGGAACTGCTACGGAATTCAATTGAGCCTGAGCAGAATTCCAGGGTAGCCCAGCTGCACACAAGGTTGCAGCTGCCCCTTTGAGGGCATCACGACGATCCATGTTCTTTTTGTTTTTCATGACGATTAGATTCTCACTCTTTAATTACATCATTGCTAGTAAGTTAAAATGATTCACGCGAAGACGCAAAGATCGAAATTAAAGGAACTTCTGAAAATTGACTTCTGGGGCTTCTTGAAGACGGTNTGATTAGATGAGGGGATTAGTATCAAAACCCCCTCTAACTCCCCCTTCGTAAGGGGGAGACCCAAATTAGAAGAGAGCATGAACTACTTTTTCTTCTTTGCTTCTTCGCGGCTTTGCGTGAGTCTTTTCCTGTATTTTAAGGTTTTTGTGCCAACTGAGGTTTTTTCAGCGTCATTAAATACGCGATCACATCTGCCAGTTCTGCTTCGGTTAATGTTTTTTCCAAACCGTTGGGCATAATCGAAACCGTGTTCGGGACAACTTCTTCGATGTCCTCTTTCAGGAGTCGATCAATTTTCCCGGTTTGCTGTTGCAGATCCAGATTGTCGCTGTCTTCTCGAATAATCAATCCGGTCAGCACTCGCCCATCAGTTAATACAACATTGAATGATTCGTAATCTCGAACAATGGTTGATGATGGAAAAATAATCGATTCGAGCAAGTCACGTGGTGCGCGGTTGGCTCCAATATTGGAAAGGTTTGGCCCGACTTGCTTTCCTTCGCTATTTATTTGATGGCAGGTTGCACATTTCGATTTCTCAGCAAAGAACAGCTCTTTCCCTTTGTGAGGATTTCCCTGATCTAAAAGCGGAATCAATTGATCAATTCGGGCCAGTTTTGCTGCTTCATTTTTGACGACTTGATCAAGCAGTGCATTGCCTCGTGGTCTGAGTTCTGCGGGGAACCTTTTGATAATATCTGAGACTTCAGGAACGGGCAAACTCAGCACAAACCGAGACTGTTCGGCTGCATCCAAAAAGTGCTTGGCGACTTCAGGATCGCTGGATTTTTTGGAACGGTCTGAGCAATTCCAGCAAGATGGTTGGTCCTGCTTCTGCAATGACCGGCGCCAAGGCCAGCAATTGCTTCTTGGTCAACGCAGAACTGCCTATCAATTGAGCTGCGATATTTGTTTCGCTGCCCTGATGNGAATTGTTCAGAAGATGAATCAGTAACGAGAAGGCCTCGTCATTGAGTTGGGTCGATTTGCCTCCAATAGAAGAAAGTGCTCGGACACGTAAAAGCGGACTGTATTTTTCATTCGCACCGATTGCCTGGAGTTGCTGATTGAAATGGTCCGTTTTAATAGCTGCAATCGAAAGGAGCACCTGATCAATTCTGGCAGGGTCTCCAGAATTTAATTCCTGTTCTAATGCGGGTACCCAGGTGGAATGCAAAGTCAAGCCGTTGCTCTGAGCCATTGCGGTGAGAAGCAGTTCTCGCAGTTCTGGATTTTTCGAGACTTGCTGTAATGCCAGCCCAATTTGCTCAGCGACCCCTTCGGTTCCTCCAAAATGAACAATCAACTTCTGGACAATATTTTTACGTCTCAGCAGTTCTCCATTTTCAGCCCACGATTTCATCAGCCTCGCAGCTTGCCACGCCCATTCGCTTTGCTTGGTGTGCTCTTTGAATAATCGCATGACAGCTTCTCCCAATTTATCATCCGGCTTTTCAAGAAGAGAAGCGACCAGCTCTGGAGTAAGGCGGTCTTTATCGAGCTGAGAAATCGCAATCAGGGATGCGCGCTGCACATTGGCAGAGTTAACTTTGAGGCCCAATTCAATGGTCTCTGGAGCCTGAATTTCGATCAATGCGTAAATTAAAGCATGTTCTTCTTCACGGTCAACATCTTTGGCTAATGCACTGAGAATTGCAGGAATCGTTTCTGGACTTTTCATTCGTCCCAGTGCAGCTGCACAAACTCGACGAACAGAAGGCTCGTCTCCTTTGAGAATTGTTAATAACTGAGCCTGCGATTTCTGATCGGGATAATTCATCAAGCAATGGCAAGCGGCTTGCCGAACCGTTGCAGAGTGATCCTTCAACGCAATTCCAATGGCAGCGTGTGCTTGACTGACAGGGCGTTTATAAGTGAGACGCGGTTTCCCCTGGGCCACAGGTGTCTGTTCTAAGGCAATGAGCTTGCCAATGATGCGGGTCAATGCCCAAACAGAATTCAGACGTATCTGCTGTGAATTGTTCTTCAGGGCTTCGTTCAAAGCGGAAATCATTTCCGAGCCGCGAAGTTCACTTTCCGAAAGAGCATGTTCGCGAACCAAATGTCTGTCGTCATTGAATAAATCTATTAATTGTTCTTCTGAAAGATTTGCCCAATCGATTTTTGAGCCAGTCGGATCTTGAAGTGTTTTCAAATCTTTTTTGACGACACGATAAATTGCTCCATAAATATCTGGCTTAGCAATTTGTGATGTCGGACACCCGCGATAGAACCAGCCCCCGGTATCGACTACCAGCAAGCTGCCATCGACATCTTCTAAAACATCGGTCGGATGAAAATCGCGAGATTCACTCGAAAGGAATTCTCGTTGGACTGCCCGGTAGGTTGAACCTTTCTGTTCGATTTGAAGTCGAACGATTTTTCCCGAATTGAAAAAGGTGGCAAAGAAATTATCTTTCCATTCTTTATTCAATAACCCGCTGCGATAACGTGTTGTGCCTGAAATGGCGAC
>JAESQE010000035.1 GCA_016765335.1 Planctomycetaceae bacterium | reverse complement strand
CTGCCTTGCTTCAAGGCAGACAAGAATGTCTACCCTCCGCCCGCAATGAATTTTGAATGAATAGAGGTTCCCAACTGATCAGATATCGCCTAGATGGAACACAGCATTGGATGTCACCAGTTCCAGTTTTTCTTCTTTGTAACGCAGAATGTTGACGCAGGCGTTATTCTGGCGGATGTCTTTGGCACGGTTCAGGTCCAGCCCCATTAATGTTGCCAGGATTGCTCGGTTGACGACGTTGTGAGCCACGACAGCCACCATTTCGCCCAGATGATTTGCAGCGAGCTTGTTAAAAGCGGGCACAACACGATCTTGCACATCACGATAACACTCGCCCCCTTTGTAGGGAACATCTGCGGGGTTGGCCATGAATTGCTCGTAAGCTTCGGGGTCTTGCTGCATGATGACGTCCCAGGATTTCGATTCCCAATCGCCGACATCGACTTCGATGATTTCATCAATGGTTTTCACGACATGACCGTGCGGCTTGGCAATCAGTTCTGCGGATTGCTGAGCACGTAGCATCGGACTGGCATAAACATGATCCAGCGGGAAAGAACTGAGAAATTGACTCGCTGAAGAAACCTGTTCGATCCCGGTTTCACTAAGCGGTCCGTTCAATGTGCGTCCCTGTAAAATGTAGGGCCTTTGCAGATTCGCATCGGTAGCTCCGTGCCGGATAAGTAAAATCAGTGCTGTTTCTTTGTCTGGTTGATTAAGCATATGTGCCTTATTCCTATCCCATACGCATTCGCGTATTTGTTCTCGCGTTGGATGTTTCCTAACCCCTTGTCATACGCATTCGCATATTTGTTTGCGCGTTGAACATTCCCTAAGTCCTTGTCAGTACAAGGCCACGAATGAGAGATTCTCGCAAGTATTAATTGAGTTTGGTATCAGTACAAGGCCACGATCAATAGCTGCACGCAGGTTTTAATTGATTTTGGTATGAGAATCTCATTATACCATCCCCACAGGCACAACGTAATACCGGAAGCAAATGGTATGCGTTTTGGATTTTGATATGCATTCGCGTATTTTGTTCGCGCGTTGAATGTACCTCAAGCGGCTTTTCGACATCGACCGGTTGATGACCGGCGAGGAAAAGTGAGGATAAGCATTGGCATCAGATATGAAATCCCCTGCAACAAAATGCACTGGGGGATCCTCAATTCATGGATCAATATCTATAGATGCAATTTCACCTGATCGAGTTAGCGTGTCATCCATGACACGCTGAAACTGACCATGTACTGCTTAATTAGAGAACGAGTTGTTCTATTATTAAGCGAGTTGCTTTTTGCGATTCACGAGCGTTCTGATACGTTCGGCGAGCAATGCTACATCGAACGGTTTTCGGAACGTTTCGCTAAACAGTGTGCGGTCGAAACCACTTGCACTGTCTTCATCGCTGATTAATCCAACTAGAACGGTATCGTTATAGTCGGCGTTCTTCTTCAGGTTCTGAGCGATCATTAAGGCTTCATTTCGCCCCATCGCGAAATCAATGACCACACCATCGGGATGCAATGATTCCGCCTGAATTCCGGCTTCAAAACCGCTCGCTGCAGACTCCAATTTGAAGTCATCCAGGGGCAGAATTTCACCCAGCATAGCTCGGATCGGGCCTTCGATGCCGACGAGCAAAAGTTTGCCCATCGCTTCATCTTCAAGCTCGCCCAAAGGCATGCCATGTTCTTTCAGGAAGCGAATCAAATGTTCGCGAGGTATTCGTCGGTCCTGGGATCCCGGAATCCGGTATCCTCGGAGTCGACCTGAATCGAACCATTTACTAACAGTTCTCGGGGCAACCTTACAGATCTTAGCGACCTGTCCAGTCGTAAAGATTGTCCTCATTTGCGGGCTCTCCAATCACACATATGCCACTCTACGGCAGAACATTCTGCTATAAAGGAAGCCCCAGGTGTCGGTGGTTGGCTATCCATGCCATTAAATCCATGGCTTCGTCCACCAAACATGATTCTGGGTACTCTCAGGGTCAGGGTCTATATACTCGTCGGTGTTGCCTCACGCGTGTTCTATCGACATTCGATGAACACGCCCACGATTGATCAAACAGGATCACGTCTTACGTGCGTGGGCTCGCACGGTCTTTTCTTGTTCCTTCGTGGATGTAGAGAGATCACCAACAACTGAGTTGAATTCCACAGAGTTGCCTCTGTTTCTTTCCAGCTTTGTTCAACCTGAATATCTTCAAGTGAATTGTTTCGGAAATTCCTGGCAGTCCCCTTGCCGTTGATTCCGGTTGAACAATAATTAGTTGTTGTCTCACAATTTGGAGCGTCCGGTTCGCACTGCGTGCGCCCAAGCGTCATCCCCCCTACCACGACAGTTCTCAAAAAGATACGATCGCGTCCCTGCAATCGTCCGGAATCAACTTCCCATAGGATTTGGTTTGCACCGTTGTTTTAAGAAATTAAACAGAGATTCAACTTTTGATTCCCAATCCTCATTCCCAGAACAAACCCCATCGGGACCGATTCCAGCCGTCTAAGCTATTCATTCGGTTTTTTCAGCACTACTTCTTGAACCTGAACGCCAAATGAATGCAATACCAACCTGAAGAATCTAAAATACTTCCCCTGAATCTATCTGGACGGCAAGGAAAAACAGACGTAAGTCTTATGATATCAGACACTTGCAGAACCCCCGCGGTGGATGCCAGCAATTTTAGGAAAGTCAAACCGGATTGTAAGTTTTGCACTCGACAACGACTCTTTTATCCCAAAAATGTGTACGCAATAGCACATTTTATATCAGGGCTATTGCGCGGTTGCTCCATGAAGCCACCAATCTGCATCGCCGCTTTGCAGTGTCGTTAGGAAAACGAGGAAGCGAACAAAACGTTTCAATGGTTCGGTCTACGGGTTTCCCCCAATCTTGCGTGAGTGACATAACCCGCTTTACTGCTAGAAACTGCTTGGAATTGAAAGAGATGAGTTTTCAGATCGATGTTTGAGAGGCATCTACAGTTTGATGTACTAAATTTAAGAGTTAAGCAACTTGTTAGAGAACCGTTTTGGGTCTCTTTTGCATATCCCATACGACTCATATTCAAAAGGAATCTTCGAAATGCTCAGCGAACTGAGATCTCAGATCGAGTATTACTTTGATTTCTATCGCTTCTACGCGATGGATAAGTGGGGGACAATCGGTCCGGATGAGTACGGATTCATTTTGATTGCAACTTGTGTTGTCGGCTATATGTATATGAAGTCTGCTAATCGCAAGTAATACGCATTCGCGCAGAATCAGCCAGGCTTCCATAACGGTGCAGGATTTTTCGGATCTTCAGTAATACGAGCCAATTGGAACAGCAAGTCGGAAAGTCGATTCAAATAGATGGTAATGTCCTGTGCAACAGGTTGATTCCCAGCCAGTTTTAATGTTTCTCGCTCTGCTCGCCTGCAAACAGCTCGTGCTAAGTGCAGNGTTGCAGAACTGACGGAACCGCCAGGCAAGANAAAACTACTCAATGCAGGCAATTGCTGACGTAGCTCTGCGAGCCAGTCCTCAAGCTGTTGAACATTTGCACATTGAAGACGCCTTGGCCTCTGTTTAAGGGCAGCTGTTTGATCACTATCTTCTGGACTGGTTTCAGGAATCGACAGATCTGCCCCTAGATCGAACAAGTCATTTTGAATTTGGCTAAGCCAGGAAAAGTAAGGTTCCCCAACCCCGTAGGCGCAACTCAGTCCAATCAAACAGTTCAATTCGTCAATGGTGCCCATCGCTTCGATACGCTGTGAAGTTTTAGAAACTTCTGATCCATCACCAAGCCGAGTCTGTCCCGCGTCTCCCGTTTTGGTCGTAATAGAATCTAAATGCACCATGTTGATATTCCAGGATAAGTCAAAGAAGAAGTCAGTAAACAAGCGACTAGTCAGCATGAGTATTTTACGACCAATCGATTACCGATAGAACCACAGATTCTACAGACTCAGATAAGTTAACAAAAATACCAGCCCGAATCGCCAGTTTTGAAGTTGCCAGCGAGTGAGTTCATTTCGATTCAGTATTTACTTGCAGTTACTTCAGAAGTAGGCCGGAATATTCCTCGTTTGAATGGAGACTGCATGAGATGAAGATTTATCTTTGGGGTCAATTCCTCGGGTTGCTACGCAACACAGACGACCCTGAACGGGATCGTCTGTGCTACCCGGTGTCTCCATTTTCTGCAAAGTCACCCAGGCCATCACTGGCCCTGCTCGCCAGCGGAGTCAATCACTTCGGTCATTGTTCTAGCCCCAGAAGATTCATCATCAGGACTCACTCGCTGGCGATTCGGGCTGGTTTTGTGGCTTCGTTAAGAAATTCGAAGCCCCACTCGGTTGCAGGTCGCCTGGGCATTCCCAATGTCAGGCATAAGGTGAGATGGTTATCGCTTTTTGAAGCAAGCAAGTCAGCGGTACCGCCAGCTTGTTTGATCGATTTGGTGAGCGATTCCGATTGATGCATCGAATCTTTTCGGTTGGCAATGCAGATGACCAGAAACGGTGGCATCTTGCCGCGAGATGAAACTAATTTAACAGGGGATGCCTGCTTTTGTTTTTTTTGATCTGTACCAAAGACCTTAATAAAAAAGTCTTTGAAAAGTTGTTCCGGGATATCACGAATATGATCTGCAACGTGATAACAGGCACCATCGAGAAGAATGATTCCTTTCAAATCTTTGAACCCGAGCTGTTTCTTTTTCAAGTACTGCTCATCGGTGCCAATCAACGCAGACAAATGGGCGCCTGCGGAATGCCCCATTAAAAAGACTTGGTTCTTGTCTCCGGCATAAGCTTCAATGTTTTTCTTGACCCACTTCACGGCCGAGGCAACATCTGATGCCTGCTGGCGGAAATTTGCCCGAGGGTACAATCGATAATTAACACTCACAAGCACATAACCCGCAGAGGTAAATGCTGACGGGATGAACGCGACATCAGCTTTGTCGCCGTATTTCCATGCGCCGCCATGGACCCAGATGACGACCGGATGGTTGTCTCCTTCGTTGGGGGCATAAATATCTAAGCTTGTATCATGTGAAGGGGATTGCTTTTGACGGAAGTAGACCACATTCTTTTTCACACGCATTTGAGCAGCAAAAGCTTGCTCGCAGGGCAATTGAACCAGCAGGGCTGTCATGCCAGCCCAAAGCAACAAATATTTTCTATGTCTCATATTTGAAGATCCTTTTTGCTTGTATTGGCCCACAGAATTGTCGCATTGTACCAGTGGAAATCTTAAAATGATTCGGTATTATGTAAAAATAAATTCTACTTAACTATTTGTTCTCACAAAGTTTTTATAGCCATCCAGTGGAGAATCATTCAATGAATACAAGACCATCGAAAAACTCATCACGAAACGGCTCTGTTTCCACTTTCGTCTGGATGGCCTGTGTGTTCTGTTTGCTTGCTGTTGGACCCCATGCGATTGAGGCGGCAGATTTCTTTGCTGACAAAAATCTAGAAGCAGTCATTCGAGAAACGTTACGCAAAAAACAAATCGATAAACCTCAAATTGATCCCGCTGACTTGAAGAAGATTTTCAGCTTGAATGCTTCGCATCGAGACATCGCAACCCTCAAAGGGCTTGAACACTGTACTTCACTGGTTTCATTGAAATTAAGCCACAATAAAATTGTGATTCTGGATGAACTTGCAGGGTTGGCGAATCTTCAAACGCTGGATCTTTCCGAAAATCAGATTTCCTCGGTCGAACCGATTGCTCAATTGAAAAAGCTCCAATACTTACAACTCACTGGCAATCAGATTTCCAGTTTGTCGCCGATTGCGGGTTTGAGTGAGATGCAGAATTTACATCTGAGTAACAATCAAATCAAAGATTTGAAACCGATTACTTCTCTTCACAAACTGACTTCTGTGTACCTTGCGAATAATCAGATAGAAACTCTGGAACCGGTCAGCAAATCACAATGGCTGACGACCATTAATATCCAGAACAATCAAATCAAAGATCTCTCGCCACTGGGATCGTTGACGGAATTGCGATATCTGTTTGCACAGGAAAATCAGATACAGGATCTATTACCAATCGTAAAAATGGCTCAGAAAGATGCCGCCGGTTCGCAGCGGTTCGTGCCGTATTGGCGAGTTTATTTGAGCAAAAACCCCTTGTCCGACCAAGCGACTTCCGAGCAGATCCCCGCATTAAGAAAAATGGGCGTTCGCGTCGTATTCGAAAAGTAATACGCATTCTCGTATTTGCTATCGCGTGGACTGGGTGGTTCTGTCGGCAATTGATTATCTACGTACACAGAATTGACGACCGACAGGTTCACCCAGCATCTTGGTTATGGAGAACCAATCGGCACACGAAGGTGGGTGCAAGCACTGTAAAGACCGGTCACATGGGTAACAGTTGTTCGGAGACATGGGTAACAGGTCCAAACAGTT
>JAESQE010000034.1 GCA_016765335.1 Planctomycetaceae bacterium | reverse complement strand
CGGAGGGTAGACATTCTTGTCTGCCTTGAAGCAAGGCAGACTCAAACGAAACAGACAGGAATGTCTGTGCTCCCTTTGAAATTGATAGAGAGTCTCTATTAAAGGTGAATGCGAAAATGGCCAGGCACGAAGCAGAGCGTGAAGATCTTGTGAAAGAAGCGACCGCGTATGTTCTTCGCGGTGAGTTTGCAATTCCGGAGTGGGAGCACCCCATTTTTATCGGCTTTCGCAAAACCGGTGCCTTCTCATTCTATTTCGGATCCGATCCCGTTTATCAGTTCGATGCTCAAGGAAGATTACGCCGAGCATTTATTGCGGATCGGTTATATCGCAGTGAAGGAACAGCACTCTGCTCGATGGAAAGGCAACGCAGCGAAACAGAAACCGTACTCAAACGCACGGACCTTCCGGCTCAGCAATGCCAATTCTTCCAATGGGGAATGCACGAAGCGATCCGGCAACTAGAAGCAGCCGTCAAAAGTAGCCGCTATAAAGTCCGTGATGTCGTCGGAGAAGAAGAACTCTGGATCAAAAGCATTCAGGAAGCTTGCCTGCTTGTACTCGGTTCAAAGGAATTCTTATCCCCCAAACTGGTGCAGAGAGATTGATGAAACTCCGTTGCTGTCTTCTGCACAATGATACAAGTTAAAAACCACAACACATTTTAGGGATCCTCTATTAATTGGTTCCTCTCCCTTTACGAAGGGGAAGTTATACGCATTCGCATATTTGTTTGCGAGTTGAACATACCCTACTAAGTCCTTGTCAGTACAAGGCCACGAGCGAGAGCTTCGCGCAAGTATTAATTGAGTTTGGTATTAGAGGCTTAATTTCTTCGTGCTTTTGAGTCTTTGTGGTTGAATCTTCCTTCAAACAGAAAGCACCATGCCGGAACTTCGTAAAAACTTGTTGCGGCCTACACTGCATCCCAAATTGATTTGTCACTTTAGGATCCATGCGTCTTGATTTGAGAGAATCAATCAGCATACGAAGGTGGGTGCAAGCGCGCCACTCTACATTTCCGAACCTGCTTTGATTGTTCGTTGAGAGCTGAGGAAGGTGCTTCTTGTTGCGTAGCAAGGGCTTAGAGAATATTCAACTTGCAAACGAAACGCGAATGCCAATTACGACTTGTTCAACAGCGAGAGCAATTTGCGATTGCGGTCAATATCGTGCTGTTTGGTGGATTGCTCGAACGGAGTTTTGGCTTCCCGTTCAATTGCTTCGTTGAAGCTCTTTTCAACTTCTGCAGCAGAGAAGTCTTCCAGTTGATGAGCCTGGTTCGTGAGCAAGGTCACAGATTGCCCTTTGACTTGCACGAAACCTCCATCAACAAATAATCTTGTTGTGCCTTTCGAGGTCGTGACAGTCAGCTCGCCAATTCCCAGTCGACCGACCATCGGGGCATGACCAGGCAGAATACCAATTTGGCCATCCTCCAACGGAAACTGCAACACAGCTGCTTGCTCATCAAGCAACGTGGTTTCTGGAGTGACAACGGTCAACTGAATAGAATTTGCGGCAATCATATTTGTCTCTGCTGAGTTCTGCTTTTCGGATCAGACTGGATCGTAAATTATACCTGCATTTTCTTGGCTTGCTCGGCAGCTTCTTCAACACCACCGACATACAAGAAAGCTTGTTCTGGAAGGTGATCCCAGGTTCCATCGCAAATCTCTTCGAAACTTTCGATCGTTTCCTGCATCGTAGTGATCTTACCTTTTTTACCAGTAAATGGTTCAGCCACAAGGAACGGCTGAGAAAGGAATCGTTCGATTCGACGGGCACGATGCACAATCATTTTATCTTCTTCACTCAACTCTTCGACACCAAGAATCGCAATGATGTCCTGAAGTTCGCGATATCGTTGAAGGATCTGTTGAACTCGTCTCGCGATTGCGTAGTGACGCTCACCAACATACTGCGGATCGAGAATTCGACTTGATGAAGCCAAAGGATCAATCGCTGGGTAAATACCTTTTTCTGAAATCTTACGTTCCAGATAAATGAATGAGTCCAAGTGAGAAAACGCTGTCGCAGGTGCAGGATCGGTAGGATCGTCTGCAGGAACATAAACGGCCTGAACAGAAGTAATCGCACCACGTTTGGTGGAAGTAATTCGTTCTTGCAACGCTCCCAGTTCGGTCGCCAAGGTTGGCTGATAACCTACAGCTGATGGCATACGTCCTAACAACGCAGAGACTTCAGATCCTGCTTGAGAGAAGCGGAAAATGTTATCAACGAACAATAATGTATCTGTTCCTGTGGTATCGCGGAACCATTCTGCCATTGTCAAAGCTGAAAGGGCAACACGCAAACGAGCACCCGGCGGTTCGTTCATTTGACCGAAAACCATACAGGTTTGTTCGATAACCGAACGACCGGTATCGCCAATTTTCATCTCCTGCATTTCCAGCCAGAGATCGTTACCTTCACGAGTTCGCTCTCCAACTCCTGCAAATACTGAGTATCCCCCGTGTGCAGAAGCGATACGTGCGATCAACTCGGTGAGAATAACAGTCTTGCCCAGACCAGCTCCACCAAACAGACCAGCTTTACCACCACGAACAAACGGGGTCAGCAAATCGACAACTTTGATTCCGGTTTCGAACAGTTCCGTTTTTGAACTGAGGTCTTCCAATGGAGGAGCACTACGGTGAATTGGCCAGCGTTCTTCAGTGACCACTGGGCCACGACCATCAATTTCTTCACCCAGAAGATTGAACACACGACCCAAAGTTCCTTTTCCGACAGGAACAGAAACAGGCTTGCCTGTATCGACCACTTCCATGCCACGGATCATTCCATCGGTTGATCCTAAAGCAACACAGCGAACACGTCCGCCTCCTAAGTGTTGCTGCACTTCTCCGGTAACATTGAATGGAGTTCCTTTAGCGTCCTGATCGACAGTCAACGCATTATAAATATCCGGGAGTGCGTCTGCAGGAAACTCAGCATCAAACGTTGAACCAATAATCTGGGTCACTTTGCCCACACGTTGTTTGGTAGAAGTACTCATCTCAGGAGTCCTTTAATTCTCTGTAACAATAACTGATATCAGTAGATTTAATTTTTTTTGTACGAAAGACAACAATTTGTATTCAATAAGGAAGTCGGAAACTTCCAGGAAGCGTCACTCTATTCCAGAGCCAACGCTCCACCAATAATTTCGCTTAACTCTGAAGTAATCTGCGACTGTCTTGCCCGGTTGTACTTGGTAGAAAGGTCGCCAATCATTTCGTCTGCATTTTCCGTAGCACCTTTCATCGCGATCATTCTTGCAACCTGTTCGCTGACAGCAGCATCCAGGAAGCATTTGAACAATTTAGCTTTGAAAGCTGCGGGAACAATTTCCTTCAAGATAGCTTCTGCATCAGGCAGGAATTCGTAATCAACAGCGTGTGCCTGCTCTTGATCCTGGTTGTCATCAGTTGACAAATCCTGAATCGGAAGCAATGTTTCCAGCTTAGCTGATTGCCGAGCCACTGAATGAAATTCGGTATAAGCCACTTCAATTCGATCAACTGCACCACTTGTATAAAGATCGATAAAGCGGGTTGCCAGTTCATCAACTTCTTCGAAACTTGGCTTCTCTTCGAAATGTGTGTACTGCTTGTCGGTTGCTTTACCGTCAAATTTGAAGAAAGAAATGCCTCGTTTGCCTGAAACCTCTAACACAAGGTTCTTGCGGGACTTTTCTAACCTTCTAAGACAGTTGGCAGCCTGGCGTAAAACGCCAGAGTTGTAACCGCCGCACAGACCACGATTGGAAGTTAAAACCAGTACCAAAACTCGTTCTTCGTTATCACGTTTTTGAAGTAGTGGATGCGAAAAGGAGAGGTCGGCAGCAGAAAGGTCGCCAACAATTTCGGCAATTTTCTGTGTATATGCTTTGGCTTCGGACGCTCTGTCCATCGCTTTTTTGAATCGAGCGGTGGCAATCAATTCCATAGTCCGCGTAATTTTGCGGATGTTTTTGACTGCCTTGAGTCGCTTGATAATTACACGAGCATTTGCCATGAGACTGAATTACTTCTTTATCTGATCTCTAACTTCGAAGGTGTGCCTGATAAATCGATGGAACTACAAAACAAACCTATGCAGATGCACCAACGGCATCTTCCTGGTCGGCTTCAACAAACAGTTTACTGACTTGAGTCCACCATTCCTTTAAGGCTCCGTCGAGTTGTTCTACCATTTCGTCATCCATCGCATTGGTTTCGACCAGACGATTTCGAACTTCAGACTTCTGCTCAGACATAAACTGTAACAGGTTCTGCTCAGCTTCAGATACTTTTGCAACAGGAACGTTATCAAAGTGACCCTTACTGCCTGCGTAAACGATGATGACCTGATCGGCAACTTCGACTGGTTTGTATTGTGGTTGTTTCAACAATTCAACCATGCAATATCCACGATCCAGTTGTTGCTGAGTCGCTTTGTCCAAATCGGTACCGAGTTGAGCAAACGCTTCCAATTCACGGAAGGCTGCCAAGTCGAGCTTCAAACTTCCAGAGACTTTTTTCATCCCTTTGGTCTGAGCATTACCACCTACACGAGATACCGAAATACCTACGTTAATAGCTGGACGAACACCGGCGTAGAACAGGTCTGGTTCCAGATAAATCTGACCATCTGTAATTGAAATTACGTTGGTTGGAATGTATGCAGAAACTTCCCCTTCAAGCGTTTCGATAATCGGAAGCGCTGTCATGGAGCCGCCACCCTTTTCTGCAGATAGTTTTGCAGAACGTTCGAGCAATCGGCTATGGCAATAGAAAATATCACCAGGATAAGCTTCTCGCCCTGGAGGACGTTTCATCAACAAGGACATTTCACGATAAGCAACAGCTTGCTTGGAAAGGTCATCGTAGACAATTAATGTGTGTTTGCCCTGATACATAAAGTGCTCAGCCATCGCTGCACCTGCATACGGTGCGATGTACTGCATAGAAGCTGGGTCCGATGAGGAAGCAGCGACTACGATTGTGTAGTCCATTGCTCCGTGCTCGGTCAGAACTTCGACAACACCTGCAACAGAAGAGGCACGCTGACCACATCCGACATAAATGCAGATGACATCTTTGCCTTTTTGATTGAGAATCGCATCGATTGCAATCGCAGTCTTACCGGTTTTTCGATCGCCGATGATCAATTCGCGTTGACCACGACCAATTGGCGTCATGGCATCAACGGCTTTGATACCGGTCTGCATTNGCTCTTTCACCGGCTGTCGATCAACAACACCAGGAGCTGGAGATTCCAGCGGGCGTGTCTCACTTGTGACAACTGGNCCTTTGCCNTCCAGCGGGTTGCCCAATGGATCAACAACACGACCAACAATTGCATCCCCGACAGGAACAGACAGCAATTGACCGAGTGATTTGACTTCGTCGCCTTCGGTAATTTTTAGATAATTACCTAAAACAACGACGCCAACGGAGTTTTCTTCGAGGTTGAAGACGAACCCTTGAACTCCACTGGAAAACTCGACCATTTCTCCGGCCATAGCACCTGCTAAGCCGTAGCAGCGAGCAATACCGTCACCGACTTCGGTAACGACGCCCACTTCACGAGTTTCCAGTTGAGCACCGAAGTTCTCAACTTCCTTCTGAATAACTGAAGCGATTTCGTCCGCTTTGAATTTCATGGACATACCTCTGGCGAAGCTGGCTTTGGAGTTGACCAAGCCTGTTTCTCAGCGAGTTATCATAAACAGTATCGCCGACTTGAATTACCAGTCCCCCAATCAGGGACGGGTCGGTCTCCACCTGGAGAACCGGGTCGGCGGACAATATATTTTTTAATTTCAGACAGATTTCTGCCCGCNTTTCATCAGTAATTTCACTGGCAGTTCGAACAATAACGCGAACTTTCCCAGATCGTTTTTCCTGCTCATCAGCTGCAACATCGTAGATCACACGAAGTAAATCGAGTCGTCCATGCGATGCCACTACTTTGAGAAATCTTCCGAAGTTTTCGGATGCCTGCGAGCTGACAATACGATCTATAGACGCTGATTTTTTCTCATTGGAAATGATCAGAGAAAATAGAATCGCTTCGAATTCTGGATTCGCATCAAGTACATCTTCAATGAAGGACTGAAACTCAGCAACGCGATCTTCCCCGGTAGCATCGCCCTGCGCATCCAACAAAGCATCGGCGTAAACACGCGCAATGGCCTTAATGCTTGGATCTTCAAGCACGCTGGGAATTTTAAATTGTACTTCCGGTTGATCTGACATTGATAAGTTACCGCTATTCTTGCCGAGAAGAATTCCTAATCGAACTACCTGGACACATCCAGCTAGACCAAACCCAACACCCTCTTTCATCAACTACGCCNGCCACGAGAGCAATCCCGCGGTCACACAAGCTGAAAAGAGGTTACGATTTTACAGTCAATTGAGACAATGCATCATCAATCAATCGTCCGCGATCATCATCATTCAATGCTCGACCCAGCACATGTTCGGTTGCCTCAGTCACCTGAGCCGACATCGTGCCGAATATTTCACTAAGTGCCTGATCCTTCGCACGTTCAATTTCTTCTACAGCCCGATTCCTTGTCGCTTCCGCTTCACTTTGAGCCGCTGCGACGATTTCTGTTTTCGTATGATCCGCATCACGACGAGCCTCAGCGATAATTTCGCGGACCTCATCTTGAACCGAATCCAGTTTCTTTGCGTGCTCTGCGAGCAACTCTTCAGCTCTTACACGGGCAGTCTCTGCGTCTTCAATATTCTTTCGAATACCTTCTTCCCGTTCATCCAAAGCCTGCGTAACAGGCCCCCAGGCGAATTTCGTCAGCACGATTAAGAGCAGAAGAAATACGACAAACGTGTAAACAGAAAGATCGTACCGCCAGTTTTCAGGATCAAAAACCTTAGGCTCAACTACAGGAGCACCAAAATGCTGCCCATGAGCATCATCATGACCTGCTTCATGCTTTGAATCCGCACTCGGTTCGGATGCACAAACAGTTGATGTCGCCACAGGTGCAAAGGCAAAGCCAATAAGCACGAGCAAAGCTACAGAAAAAAACTTCACGTAATCACCTCGTTAGATAGCCCACAGGCAAACACAAAAATCAACGGGCCTGAAACAGACGCAAACTGGCTTATTGAACGCCGAACAACGCAGCAAATCCAAGACCTTCGATCAAAGCAGCAGAAATAATCATTGCTGTTTGAATCTTACCAGCAAGTTCTGGTTGACGAGCCATACTTTCAACAGCAGAGCCACCAATGCGACCAATTCCAATTCCTGCACCCAATACGATCAAACCAGCTCCGACAAGATTTGGAACCAATGCAGCACCATCTTGAGCCATAGCTGGAGTTGCCATGATCATCACACCAAACACCATCATTAACATACGAGCAGCTTTAAACACAGCCGTCTCCTCAATCAGTTAAAATACCACAGATATAGTAAAACCAACCCTGAATCACCAGAACCCCACAAGCAAAATCAATGCTTATGAATCGACATCCCAATAAACAGAGCGGAAAGCATCGTAAACACATATGCTTGAATAAAGGAAACCAATATCTCAAGAACACTCAGTGCAGTTGCACCTAACACACTAAAGAACGTCGCAATCCCCCACCATTCTGTTCCCGCGACCGCAACTGCAGCACTAAGAACTCCAGCAAGGACCATGTGACCAGCAACCATATTACCAAACAACCGCATCGCCAAGACGCCATGCTTAATAAACATACCCAGAAGCTCAATCAAGAAGATCAACAACTTCAAAGGAGCAAGAATCAACGGAAGATCAACATCAGGCACAAAGTTCATCAAGAACCCACCAGGCCCAAAGTGCTGAATACCAGCTGTCAATCCAATCCCAAATGTAAACAATGCCAATACAAAAGTAACCTCAATTGCACTGGTAATCCCAGCCAAGCCAGGCACCATGCCAATTAAATTACTAGCCAATATAAAGAAGAACGCTGTCAACAAATACGGAACAAAGCGATCAGCCTCTTTGCCACCAACGGCAGGGCGAACAATTTCGTCTCGAATATAGCTTACAAACGCTTCGAGCAAGTTGAACCTTCGCCCCACAGGACGACCGGCCCCTTCCCCGCGTTTTGCCAACCAGATAAACGCCCCAGCAACAACAAGTGCCACTAAAAGCTCGACGAGCATAAATCGAGAAATGCAAAGCCCAGACTCCGCCTGATACAAATTCTTCAGC
>JAESQE010000033.1 GCA_016765335.1 Planctomycetaceae bacterium | reverse complement strand
GGGGGAATTGCTATCGGACTACTGATATTCTTGGTCCCTTTGAAGTTATTGGGAAGTTTTTCCAGCGATGCGAAGATTATCGATCCTCACTCGACCAACACCCAAGTGCTTGGTGTGGTGACTTTGATTGCAGCCGGTCTGGTGTTTGTGCATTTACTCTTTTCATTAGGCAGGGGCGGCGGCTTAAGTTGCTTCTTTCGACCGATCAAAAATGTGAGATGGATGCTCAAGCATTTGCGGTCAAAAAGTTATCTCGAACAGGCATCCGAATCGGTGCGGGAATATGTCCAGAGTTTACAATTCATCAAACATTTCAAACTGGGATTGTTCGGTGCAGCTGGAGTTCTGATGTGGACACTGATTCCGACACTTCTTTATTCGTTTGCGGATTCGACCCAAGGGATTCAGATTCTTGTGACAGTCATTGGCGGCTTCTTGCTACTTTTTGTCTTAAGTCTGCTACCAATCCTGCAAGCAGGTTATGCCAGTGAAGGTCAGTTTTCTGCCTACCGTGAACTTCGTCAGGCTCGTGTTCTGTATCGTCGAACACCGATGCTGTGGACGTTTGCGTTTTTAGTGGGATATGGATTGAGTCTGGTACTTTATCTCTTCAAAGTGGTTGCACCTCCGCAAGATGCTTTGTGGATGATGACCATTGTGTTTGTAGCCACGATGTACCCTGCTCGGCTGATGATCGCCTGGGTTTACGCCCGTGCCAACAAAAAAGAATCCCAGCCACACTATCTATGGAGATGGTTTTGGAGCTTAGTGACAGTCCTTGTGTGCGCCTCGTATGTCTTTATATTGTTCTTCACCAGAGACATCGGGGCAAACGGCAAGTGGGTTCTGTTCGAGCAACCATTACTGATGATCCCCTCCCCATTTTAGGGCATCTCAGAAATAGAGTTTCTATGACTGTTGCTGGCGGTTACTCATTATTCGTATTCAATGCCTTTTGGGTGACACCAATCATGCGTTGCGTCACGGTCTTCAGCCCAGCGTAGCTCCAATGATAGATGTCAGTCAGAGCTGCCTCTTTTGAGTTTACTGCAAAGACATTCGGTTCGGTGTTTGCGATTTCTGCAATCGCAGCATTGAATTTTGGGAAACCCATCGATTCAAATTGAGTCATCACAATGATGCTGCCGGGTAATTCAGCCTGGATCCGCTTCAGGTGCACGCGGGTCTCTTTTTTCCATTGGCTCACTGGTGTCTTGGCGAGCGCGTCATTGATTCCCAAGCTGAACCAGACGACCCATTGAGGGTTCGCCGATAACTGTTTTTTTCCTGCTTCAATACGTTGCTCAAACTTCTTCCAGTAACCCGAAGGATTGTCCTCAGTCCATTGCGATATCCGTGAACCACCATGTCCGGTTTTTATCAGATACACATGTTTGTGACCGGGAAATGCGTTGGCTTCCACAGAGTTAGCTAATTCGTTCTCAAACCCGTGGCGTGTTGATAAAAAGGGTTCCGTCATTTTGGAGTGATCGCGAAGGTTATTGACACCGAGTTGCATATCTTCGAACCCGAACTTTCCATCTGTCAAATTCATAATCTGCACACAGGATCGTTTCGAACGTTCTTTCTCAGATGCAGAAGAGTTTTTGCCGCTGCCTCCGGAATTACTTTCCCCTGTAATTACAAAAACAAGCGGTCGCTGCGACTTCACGTCTGCATCCTGCGCAACAGCTCCCTCCCATTGCACCAGCAGTCCTGCCAACAGAATAATTCCAACTCTAGTAATCAATTGTTTTGTCATTTTTATGGTCCTGTGATCTTTTTAGATGTCGGTTATTAAGGGAAACTCTATTAAGAGAGTATGGTAGTCTTCGAACTCAGACTTTGCATATGAATTGAGTCTGCTGATGTTTTATTGTGATCGAATGGATATCAACAGTCAGCGATTCCTACTTGTTTCTTTGGGGACCAGTGCCTATTTCTGATAAAAGATGATGCGTTCCTTTTCTTACCGGTGCCTGGATATTGTACTGAGTCTGCTACATTATACAGGAACGTCTCATTGATCAGAGAATTTGCTGCAAGAATTCTTGTTTTTCTGTCGTGATGAATTGAACCGTGCACCGATTGTGTCACAATGTGCCCTGTAGAGAAACGGGATGCATTCAGATGATGTTGGCATCTACCGAGTTATTTAATGAGATTGACGATTTGGAGAAGCAGGTGTTTGATTCAGTAGCAGTTATTGGGGCAACCGGGTCGGTTGGGACAATTATTCTTCAGTTGCTTGAGCAGCGGAATTTTCAGGCCAAGACGTTTCGTTTTCTGGCCAGTGCTCGGTCTGCGGGTAAAAAGATCGTCTTTCAGGGCAAAGAAGTTGTTGTCGAAGAATTGACGAAAGATTCCTTTACTGGTGTTGATCTGGTCATTGCTTCAACTCCCGATGAAACCGCAGCTGAATTCTTGCCTTATGCTGTCGAAGCGGGAGCAAAAATTATCGATGAATCTGGTTACTGGCGCATGAACGATGATGTCGCGCTGGTAATTCCGGAAATCAATCCGCAAGATGCACTCAATGCCAAGGGGATTATTGCCAGCCCAAACTGCTCGACAACTCAAATGGTTATGGCAATGAAGCCGCTGCACGATATTTCGCCGATCCGCAGAGTCATCGTCAGCACCTATCAGGCAACAAGTGGAGCTGGTGTGCAAGGCGATGAAGATCTTGTGCAAGGCAGCAAGGCTCGATTGGAGAATCGAGAATACGAATACAAAGTCTTTCAGCATCCCATCGCATTCAATGCCATCCCTCAAATTGGTAGCGAAAAACATGAAGGTTACACCAGCGAAGAGATGAAAATGGTGTATGAGACTCGCAAGATTCTCGGGGACGATTCGATTCAGATCAACCCGACTTGTGTGCGAATTCCTGTTTGGAATTGTCACAGCGAGAGCATTACTGTTGAAACCGAATCACCAATTTCACCCGAGCAAGCCCGAGAAGCCTTTGCAGCGTTTCCGGGAATTCAAGTGATGGATAATTTGAACGAATCGGTCTACCCGATGCCTTCGAATTGCGATGGTTTGAATGATGTGTTTGTCGGACGTATCCGTAAAGACATTTCGCATCCGAATGGTTTAAGTTTCTGGTGTGTCAGCGACAATCTGCGGAAAGGGGCTGCGACCAACGCAGTTCAAATTGCAGAATTACTCTCTGAAAATCATGCGGTTGCTTCGAATTTATGATCTGTTTTGTGCGTACGCAGCACGCTAAAGCGTGAACTCCAACTAATTCGTCTGCAAATTGCCGAGGTGTTTCTTCCAGTACTTGGCTGTGACAGATTGCTTGCAATCTTTTAAGTCGCAGGGCAATCCCGCAAACAGGATTTGACCGCCCTGCTCTGCTGCATAGGGGCCGACATCGATTACCCAGTCTGCTGCTTCGAGCATCAACAGGTGGTGGTCGATGGCAATGACGGTGTGTCCCTGTTCGACCAGGCGTCTGAAGCAGGAGATTAAAGTTGCAACATCTTCCGGGTGCAGGCCTGCGGTTGGTTCATCGAACAAGTAGAGTTTACTTTTGCCGGAAGATTCACTCAAAAATGAGGCCAGCTTGAGTCGCTGAGCTTCTCCGCCGGAAAGTGTTGCCAGGGATTGCCCTGTCGAAAGATAGCCTAATCCAACTTCGCGTAGCATCTGCAATCGTCTTTGCAGGCTTTGATGATTGTGAAAGAAACTGAACGCTTCATCGATGCTCATGCTAAGTACGTCGTGGATGTTGCGACCACGATATTTGACAGCTAGAGTTTCCTGGTTGAATCGTTTCCCTTTGCATTCCGGGCAGATAATTGCCTGGTTGGCAAGAAAGTGCATGTCGATTTCAATCACCCCAGTGCCCGAACAATGTGTGCATCTCCCGCCAGCTGAACTGTTAAAACTGAAGCGGGCAGGTTCGAACCCGAGGGTTTGTGCATCGACAGTGTAAGCAAACAGTTTCCGAATTTCGTCAAACGCTTTGATGTAGGTAATCGGTGTGCTACGGATCGATCGGGCGACAGCGACATCGTTGACTAGCACCGCTTCGGCAATCGATTCGTAACCGGTCAGCTCTGCAATACAACTGCCAGATTGATCTGGTGTTGAATCCTCTTCAAGAAGCCGCTTGATTGCAGGATAGATTGCATCACATAACAGCGATGTCTTACCGCTGCCGCTGACACCAGTAATGACAGACATTCGTTGAAGAGGAAACTGTGCCGAAGCATCTTGTACGTTGCGAATACAGATGCCTGTCGCAATCAAAAAAGATGTTTGAGGCGTGATTGGTCTGCGAGAAAACTGTGCAAGTTTAGATACTCCAGCGAGCCATTTTGCAGTGCAGGTTTGCTTTTCGGTTACTAGGTTTTGATATGTCCCCTCGAAAACAAGATGCCCTCCTTCGTTTCCAGCTTGCGGGCCGAGTTCAATAACGTGTTCGACTTGCGAAATCATCTCGGCGTTATGCTCGATCATGATGACGGTGTTGTCCTGGTCGCATAAATTCCTGATTGAATCCAACACCGACTGGCAATCGTGTTGATGCAGTCCGCTGGATGGCTCGTCGAATATATATAGTGTGTTGACTAGCCTGCTGCATAATGCATTTGAAAGCGTGACTCGCTGGTACTCGCCGCTGGAAAGAGTCGTTAATCGGCGATTTGGCTTCAAATACCCCAGGCCCAGATAATCCAGAGTGTTGAGCCGAAACTGAATTTCATGCAAGATTTCAGCAATGTGCTTTGAGTGAACTGCATGCGGAATTATGTCCGATTGATTCAATGTCTCCAGAAGACTTTCGCAGCTCATGTCGAGCAGTTGTTGCATCGTATGGTCTGCAAGGCGTACTCCGGAAGCGAGTGGATTCAAGCCCAGCCCTTGGCAGTCACTACACGTTCGATTGACTTTATTGATTCGAACCAACCCGGTGCCAGAGCATCCGTTGCAGGCACCAATCGGTGAAGACCTTCTGAATAAATGTGGCTGGATTTCCGGGTACTTTTGATGGCAGCAACTACAACACCGATCCCGTGAATAGAATTCGAAACTCCACTGTNTGTCCTGATTATCGTTAACAACATGCGAATTGGTAGCCTGGTTAGGCATCAAGTTGGCTTTTGAATCCAACAGCAAGATGCAGCGGTTATTGCCTGCCGAGAATGCCTGTTCCAAACTTTCGCACAATCGGTCTTCAGCGATGTCGCCGGCAACGAGGCGATCGACAAGAACCAAAGATTTAGGAACCGGTGCAATAAGTGGCAGATCTTCGGTTGAATCTCCTGCGGTTGGCTGAAGATCAACAAAACGGTGAAATCCTTCTTGTTCCCATTTCTTTTTTAATATCGCGATCGATTCTTCATCATTCGCATCAACAGGAAATGCGATCTGAAACTTTGTTTTTTCCGGCAGATTTGCAATCCGCTGACTGATGGTTGAAATATCAGAGGATGTCACGGGCGCATTGCAAGTTGAACAGCACATGACTCCAGTTTGCATCGCCAATCGTGCCAGGCAATCAAGAAGTTCGACAGCGTCACACAATTGAGCTGTTCCGGTTTCTGGGCGTGTTGATTGACCGATTGCAATCGAAGGCGGGAGGTGATCAATACGATCCACATCGGGGCGTTCGAGTTGTTGAAGAAATAGCCGGGCAGATGAGGACAGCGTTTCGAAGTACCGCCGTTGTCCTTCTGCGTGAAGCGTGTCCAACGTCAGGCTACTTTTTCCTGAGCCACTGACTCCCGTAACCGCCGTCCACTTTCCGATTGGGATGTTCAGCGACAGGTTCCGCAAATTGTGCACACGTGCGCCAACAATCGAAATGTGCTGATCTGTGATGCTTTGTGTCAATCGGTGTCTCTTTTTGCTTCAGTTGATGTTGTTGGCGATTTTTTAATGTCTGCATCTTCAATGATAGCATCTTCATCGGGAGGATGAATCCAGATGTCTTCGTAGTCGGCAAGTTGCACAGCTCGAAAATGGTGATGTCTAAGAAGTTCCAGCACCGCCAGAAACATACCGATTACTTGGCTTTTGTCAGCTGTTTTGTCAAAAAGTCCCTGGAAAAGAACTTTCCCCTGCTCGCGAACCTGCTTGCCGATGCGATCTACATAAACGTGCACTGGGGTTTGATCCATCAGTATCTTGGTGATACCTTCTGTGTTTCGCTGCTTGACAATTCGGGCAAACGTGCCCACCAAATCCCAAACTTCGACATCTTTAATAAAATCATCAGCAGGAGAACGTCTTGTATCAGGGCGTTCGTCAGCTAANCGCGGGTAGCGGTCTTGCCAGGCCAGTGCTTGCTCCTGGAGCAAACCAGCTGCGTCCTTCAATCGTTTGTATTCGAGTAGTTTCTCAACAAGCCCTTCGTTGGGGGGCATTGGAATCAAGATCCGGTTCGCTTTCTTCCTCTTCTTCCGGGGAGATGCGAATCAGTACGAGACGACTTTTAATTTCGGTCAACGTGGAAGCTGTGACAACGAATTCTGCTACCATGTCGAAATCAATGATTTCCAGCACTTCTAGATATTCCAGAAATTCGGTGACAATTTCTGAAAGAGAAATATCAAGTATGTCCAGTTCATGCTTACGAACGAGAAACAGCAACAGATCCATCGGTCCGCTGAAGAGATCATCCAGATCGATACGGTATATTTGATCTGTTGTCATGAAACAGGTTTACTTAACAGTTTATAAAAGACGTAGATGGTATTAAAAGGCGAAATTGAAGTGTGCCAGAGTCGATCAGTCGCGAATGATAGCAGACTCCCCTGCTAAAATCGGCAGTTCATGTAGCATAACTTGAAAACCACCCTCAGCTTACCCATCTTGCCAGTGTGAGTGACTTGCGGTGATTAACTCGCCAATGTTATGTTGGATATGTGCCAAGCAGCTGCCTGGTCTCTTATGAATTTCGCCTGGGAGGGGATGTATTGCATCTTTTGCCAGGCATTGGCTACGAATTTTCCTTTTATGAACAGTCCCGCTTCTATTTCGATCATCATTCCAACGCTTAATGAAGAAGAAAATATTGATTCTTTTCTGCGATCATTGCGTTCTCTGAGTGACGAAGAACTTCAGCATTGCGAAATTATCATTGTTGATGGCGGCAGTTCCGATCAAACAGTCAAACTTTGCGATAACGCAGATCAGCTCGTTCGCTCCAAGCCCGGTCGAGCAATTCAACAGAATCGGGGAGTTTCAAAAAGCCAGGGGGACATCCTTCTGTTTTTGCACGCTGATTGCACATTAAAGCCCGGCGGACTGACTGCGATCCGAAATATGATGGCTGCAAACAAGCATGCCGCGGGCTGTTTTCGACAGCAGATTGATCACCCAGCTCGAAAATATCGATTACTCGAATGGGGAAATCGGATGCGGGTTCGTCTGTTCGGTTCGGC
>JAESQE010000032.1 GCA_016765335.1 Planctomycetaceae bacterium | reverse complement strand
TATCAGGCCCAGCAAAAAAGAACCGACAACAACACTTCCAATTTGCCAGCCGGCAAGTTCCAGTCCCAGCAGCTTGATCGACAATAAAACCGAAGCTGGCGAAAGAGCGGGAGCAGCTGTCATAAACGCTAAAACGGTCCCGGTCCCTGCCCCCGATTTATAAGCCCCGACCCCAATCGGCACCACGCCACACGAACAAATCGGAATCAGCGATCCCAACCCGACCGCTCGCAGCAACGGCATGACACCTTCACGACCAAACACTCGCCGAAACAAAGACTCATGCAACATCACATGCAGAACCCCAGCGATCAGAAATCCAAAAAGAATAAATGGACTCGATACCGCAATGATCTGATACAGCTTGGTAATTATTGATATAAGAATCGTCATAATGGGCAACGAAATAATAGAAACAAAAGGATTCAACAATCCGTGCATTATACCAGCAACACTGCTAGAGGATAGAGAGAATATCAAACAGGCAATTAAACAATCATCCTGTCTGGTTCAATTCTTCGTGTCTTCGAGCCTTAGTGGTTCAAAATGTAAACCATTTCGAACTTTATTTCTGACGCTCAATTTCCCATTGTGTATGTCTGGTCGTGGCTTTGTTGAGAACGTACTTCGGAGATTTCGCAAAAGATTCGTTCAATGATTTTTGCCGATCTAAATCAGCTGGTCCGGGATGAGCGTGTAACAAATATCGCAGCGTCAACGGTTTTTCTTTGGTGATCAGAATCGATTTCGCTCCGCAAGCCGATGCTCCCATCCAGCCATCTTCCCGCACATGCCAGCGAGTCGGATAGCTGATGTTGCCGGGGTGGTCGTAATACGTAATCCCTTCGGTGACATAACGTCGATCTTTGCCTGTGCCAACCGGAATCGGGCCGCTGTAATCCATCCAGGAAGATGTCTTTTCAAACAGATTCTTTTCTCCCTGAACCCCCGCATCATTTTGAATGATGCCTTGTCCAAAATAAGTGGAAATGCTTTTAGCAACTCGCACCGCCAGAAACCCGAAATTCGTTTGGCCAAATTCTAACTGATCTGCTTGAGGCGTAAATGTTGATTGCAATTCGAGTAGCGTCCCGCCATCGGCATGTAATCGAAATCCAACAATTAAATCCTGTGTTAATAATGGGGTCGGATTGTGACCATCAAACCAATCAAGTTTCACAGCCATGCTGGCCTCGTTTTGACCATCGCGATACCGCAACCATTCACGTTGACGGACCACGGCTTCGGTATTGTCTGACCAGAAATTGATCCCCAAAACCTTGTGATGAGCAAACCAGACCGAACGATGATGATCATGATTCCCCACCCCGGGATGCCCGATGCGTGTTAACGAAACATTCGANGGCCCACAAAACGGATAGAAAAACGGACGCGGAGCCTGCTTACCAAAATGCCAGCGAAGTTTCTCAACGCCATCCACCTGAAAAGAAGCTTCCTGGTTCGCCTGAGGCACAATTTCATAACGAGTTGGCTTGTTTGTCATCAGTTCGGTTCCTGTCTAAGAAAAGAGTCTCATTCATTTTGAAGATATTACATCACAAGTCAATTCACCAAGCAGTTTTGACCTTTGGACCCAAATGAATTACACCTCGGCCCCTTCCCGCGATTTCCTATCGCATAATTAATATTTCTTATTCAAAATCCCATCAATCTGGTGATATTCACTCTTGGGCCATTTGAAAGGCTGCTTGTTTATGTTTCGTTTTGGTATCTGTTTGCTGGCCCTGCTGACAATCACCGGCTGCACGTCCACCTCAACTTCCAGCACGAAACGCACAGCTGTTGAGCAATTACTGATTTCTAATGCGATTGACCAGACGCTGGATAAAGTCGACTTTACTCCTTTTGCAGGACAGACAGTTTTCCTGGATGAGAAGTACCTCGATTGCACCGACCAGAAATACCTGGTTTCTTCGATTCGGCATCGCTTACTTCGTTCCAATGCCAGGCTGGCCGACAAAGTTGAAGAAGCAGATATTGTCATTGAGCCACGAGCCGGGTCGGTGGGAACCAACACGGTTGATGCTTATCTCGGGATGCCGGAAATTGTTTTGCCGGGCATGTTAACACTGCCCGAAGTTCGTTTCCTGGAACGTAAAAACCAGGAAGCGGTCGCCAAGATCGGCCTCGTTGCTTACGACGCCAAAACGAAAGCTTCCTTGGGAGATGGCGGAATGTCACTTGCCAGATCAGACGATAGCAACTGGTTCCTGCTCGGCATCGGCCCGTACCAGAATGGTTCGATCCGCAAGGAAATCAAAAAAGGCATCAAAATCCAACCGAATCAACCGGTCCAGAGCATCCCACAACACGTCGCTTTTTCTGCCCCCGTACAGAATCTACAAACCCCAAGCAAGCTTCAACTCGCCTCCGACAAAAAACTAATCCCACCAGCCCCACCCAAAAAAGACAATACAAACGCCCCACTTTGGACGAAATAAGGAAACAAGGGAACTACCTTGTTGTGACTTTATCGTAGCAGCAGTAAGATACAGGACGGCATGGATTGCCTTTTCTGTCATATTTGTGATTTTATCGGAAATGGCCAAATGTTAATTAATTTCACCGTCGAGAACTTTCGCTCGTTTGGTGCTGAGCAAACGCTTAATCTTGTTGCAAACAAGTCGGATAAAGCACACCCAGGGCATAGTGCCCCAATTGCTGACACCGACCAGAAAGTCTTGCGAACCGCTCTTATTTACGGCGCCAATGCTTCAGGAAAATCAAACCTTGTCAAAGCAATGGACTTTGCAAGGGATATGATTCTCACCGGGGTTCCACCCAATAGGAAAATCTCCCGAGAACAATTTCGTTTTGCTGAAAACCGGGATCAACCCTCCGGCTTTGAATTTCGCTTCCAGGTTGAAAATCAGATTTTCGTTTACGGATTTACTGTTACCTCAGAAGAGGTATTAGAAGAATGGTTGTCAGCCACAAACGAAAAAGGAAAAGAAATTGGGGTCTTTGACCGGACTGGTAAAGAAATTTCCTTTGGTGATTTAAATAAAGTTGGCGAGTCAGGAGATTTCTCTTTAGATGTTCTCAAAGCTTTAGAGCAACTGGGTACCCGTCAAAACCAATTGCTTCTTAATAAAATTGTGGATCTTGATTCTGATCGTCGCGGAGAGTTACTAGGAAAAGTTGTCTGGTGGTTTGATGATTGCTTAAGCATCATCGAACCGGAATCAAGATTTTCTCGCCTTCTTGAAAGACTTGATGAAGATTCTGATTTTTGTGATTTTGTTAGCGAGTTTTTATCAAGCGTGAGCACAGGTATCACTAGCCTTCGAATTGATCAAACCCCCATCGATTCAGATAAACTACCTAAGGAGATGATCAATGATCTGCAATCAGAAGATGTCGTGTCAATCTCCTTAAGTTCTAGCATGAGTTTGTCAATTGACCCCGATGATTCGACGAAAGTAATTCGTCGAAATCTTGCATCGACACACTCTGTCGATGGTACAGATTACTCGCTTCCATTTAGAGAAGAATCTGATGGAACACAACAGTTGCTTCACTTGCTTCCAGCCTTGTACTATCTTAAGAATCAAAAACGGGTATTTGTAATCGATGAAATTGATCGTAGCTTGCATCCGTTACTTTCTCACGCATTCTTGAAATTCTTCTTGGAATCCTGTCCTGGTTCAGAGCAACAATTGATTATGACCACGCATGAAGCTCACTTACTGGATACGGACTTGCTTCGTCGAGATGAAATCTGGTTTACAGAAAAAGATGACTCACAGCAAACACACTTGCACTCACTTTCCGATATGAGTGTACGCAAAGACTTGCGACTTGAAAAAGGATATCTACAAGGGCGATTTGGCGGCATCCCATTTATCGGTGGAATGGACCACCTGAAAGAATTGGTCGAACACACAGGTGGTGTTTAATATGCGAAAAAAACGACCGCTTGAACGCACTGAATCTACAATGCGTGACACGAGATTGGTTGTCATTGCATCGGAAGATCGCTATGCCGTTAAGCAATATTTTGAATTCTTCCGTTCAACTAGAATTCAGTTTCGTGTACTGGAAACAACAGACGGTTGTTCTTCGCCACAAGATGTCATGGACCGACTGGATGAATACCTCGAAGAATACGATATCGGAGAAGGTGATCAATTTTGGCTGGTTTGCGATACCGACCACTGGATTGAACCAAGCCACATTCAGAATCTCACTGAAATCAATAGGCGTTGTAGACAAATGGGAATTGGTTTTTCGTTGAACAATCCCTGTTTTGATCTGTGGTTGCTACTACATTTTGCGGAGTTTCCAAGCGAAGACAAACTGACTTGCCAAGAGATTGGTGAACTCATGCGTTCGGAACTTGGAGGGTTCGATAAAACAAAGATTTATAATCTTCCTATTGATAATGCGAAAGTAGCTCAGGCGATAGAAAGCTCAAAAGCAAATTATACCGGTGCCGAAATTCCAACTCAGCTGCAAACCTCGATTCATTTAATCATTGAAGATTTGATTGAACGCAAGATGATCTCCATTGAAAGCGGGGCATAGGCACACATTTCCTCAAATGCCTTGGCCGATGAATACGGGCATTCTTTTTGAGCGGGTCATGACTTCGTAGTAGTGGGATGCGGGTTGCGTTAATGGGTACAGGTGGCCCTGGCCGTTGCGGTCGTGGATGAGCACTCCCTGGAATCCGCCAATGACATGAAACCAGACGTGATTCTCCAAACCGAAGTTCGCTGGGATTTCGACACGCTGAGCATTCTGCCAAGCTCCGCTTTCCAGCTCTTCCTGCATCAGATGGGAATTGCAGGGCAAGCGGTTGCTGCGATCTTTGTTGCCCCATTCAAAAAGACAAACCTCACCCTGAAACCAGGCAGGCAACATCGCGCTGCTCGCACGCCAAAGAAAATGAATTTCTTCTGCTGCTTCGTCACAACGACGAGTCATACGGTTTTTTAAATTTTGCTGAACAATCAGTTCTTCCGGGATCTCCGAACGAACCAAAGATAAACCAACCATCTGCGTGCTTCCCAAATTAATTTGTCATTTCAATATCCATCATTCGCCCACATGTCAGCCCGAATCGCCGACGAGGAATTCCCAAAGACGATGTCCTGACTCACTCGCTGGCGATTCGGGCTGGTATTGTTTTGCGAATTCGCTCTGTTTTTCTCTCTGTGTTCTCGGTGACCTCTGTGGCTCAATTTCTTCGTGTCTTCGAGCCTTTGTGGTTCCAGAATCATAA
>JAESQE010000658.1 GCA_016765335.1 Planctomycetaceae bacterium | reverse complement strand
ATGTCGCCCTGCGTCAATTAGCAGTCATGGAACGCTATCTGAAACAGTTCTTTTCACGCAGTGACAGTCGTGCTAAGCAGCTAGTAGTGGTTGATCTTGTTCAACTTGTCAATCAAGTTCTTCAATTAGTTCATCCTCATGCAGATCATGTTGGCGTGAGGACAGAGTTCATTTCACCAGAACATTCTGTCCTTGTTAAAGGAGACGCCGATGGACTGGAGCAACTCATTACCAATCTGTTGCAAAACGGAATCGAAGCATCTGCTATTCCCCGAACAACTGGAGATTCTTTTGACCAAGTTGGAAATATTATCATCCAGATCAAGCCATCGACCAGCGATCATGTCAAACTGATCATTAAAGATTCTGGTCCCGGTCCCTCTTCCGAAGTGAAAAATGCCATGTTTGAACCGTTGGTTACCGGGCGAACTGATGGAACAGGGTTGGGACTTTCGGTTGCACAGGAAATTGCAATGCAGCATAACAGCAAAATTTGCTGGGAGCGATGTGATGAAATGACTTGTTTTACTCTAGAACTTCCTATACTGAACGGGGAGGAAATACGTGTCTAAATTATTGGTTGTTGATGACGAACAGACAATTTGCAGGGGCTTGACTCAACTGGGAGAGAGTATTGGGTATGAAGTAGCTACCGCTTCATCTGCCGAGCAGGCATTTCAGGTAGTCGAGAAGAACAAGCCAGATGTCATTATTCTTGACGTTCGGCTACCAGGAATGGATGGCTTAACGGCCTTGAAAAAGTTCCAGGATCAAATCAGCAATGTACCTGTGATCGTCATTACAGCTTATGGTGACCTTAACACTGCCGTCACTGCAATGCAGAATGGAGCGTTTGAATATATCGTGAAGCCGTTTGATTTGGCTCAGATGGAACAAGTACTTCAGCGGGCTGTCGATTCGATTGGTCAGTCAATAATCACTGATCAAAAGGTAAAAGAAATCGGAGGATTGATTGGTCGATCTCCAGTGATGCAACAAGTCTTCAAAAACATCGCCTTGGCAGCGTCATCAAATGCCAGTGTGATGCTCAGTGGTGAGAGTGGAACTGGAAAAGAACTCACTGCCCGTGCCATTCATCAATTTAGCGGCCGCGGAAGTGGCCCATTTGTAGCCGTCAATATTGCATCGCTCAGCGACACATTGGCTGAGAGCGAACTGTTCGGTCATGTCCAGGGTGCTTTTACTGGTGCAGAAAAAGCACGTTCTGGACTCTTGGCCCAAGCCAATGGGGGTACTCTTTTTCTTGACGAGGTAGCCGATATACCACTTCCAATTCAAGTGAAGCTATTACGGGTACTTGACCAGAGTGAATTTTTTCCAGTGGGGTCGAATGAACCATTAAAAACGAATTTTCGAGTCATTTCTGCAACGCATCAATCACTGGAGAATAACGTTCGGGAAAAATCATTCCGTCATGATTTGTACTTTCGGCTTTGTGGATTCCAAATCGAGATGCCTGCATTACGAGAGCGCCCGGAAGATATCCCTGAATTGGCTGAACATTTTTTGAATACTTTAGCCAGAGGATCTGATAACTACCATTCAAGATTTTCAGAAGTGGCTCTCGCTGAATTACAGCAACGCTCCTGGTACGGAAATGTCCGAGAATTAAGAAATGTTGTGGAACATGCTGTTCTGCTGGCAAGGGGCGGAATCATCCAACCAGAGCTATTGCCTCCGCCAGTCTCTCAGGCGTTGCTCAACTTAACTGAGCGTGCTGATTATGATGAAACAGTCATTGCAACTCTCCTATATCAATGGGCTGAAGGCAAACTATTGGACAATAAAAACAGAAGTGATCTGCATGAAGAATTTATCCGTCTTGTTGAAAAACCACTTTTAGAAGCCGTTCTGAAGAATACCAGCAATCAATGTACGGCTGCCGCTCGCATTCTTGGACTGCACCGCACAACACTGAAAAAGAAGTTGGATCAGCACAGAATCACCCAGGAGTAAGGCGTATCGTATTTGGAGTTCCCCGCAGGGCCAGCTCGCACTTTCGGGGAAATTTGGCAAGATGGGTAACTTCGCACTGCAGAGGAGGTTGCTATCATTTTCTCTTTGATTATACCGTATTTCTCAAATCAAAATCAGATGATGAAACGCAGGATCTGCGGCTGGAATAAAAAAGTCCTGCTGCAAGTCCTTGCCGGCACAACAACTTTGTGCGCGATGACCCTGTGGATACGAGATTTCCGAATTGATGTTTTCGGAATCATACGTGACTCAAATTGCTGGAACTTTTGAGGTTTGCTTGCTGTATTTAGTCCAGTAGTATTGCAACTAGCGCTAAATGGCAGACAGCTTAATGATTTTGGAATATGATTTCCTGGCGACTCATCCAACGTAGCCGGTATCAAACGGGAGAGATTTGAGGCTACCTCTAACAATTCATTTTTCGGTTGTTTGTTTATTTCGTGGGTCTGATTTTCAAAAAATCTGATCAGATTTCACTGCGGATCAAATTCTTGATCACCAAACAACGATGATTTTCCTTTTGCGGATTTGACTTGACTGGCTTGAAGGTCGATTTTCGAACTTCAAGCCAGTTTTTCATACTCCCGCCTCTTAGCGGACGCTATCCTCCTCTCAGAATCACGTAGCGACTCATGTTATACGATAAATTCCGCAAGCCAATTTTTGTCTTCGCTCGAACGATGCCAATTCCGCGGAGAATTAAATTTCCTGCGCGTTGCGATTGAACGCCGAAAATATGTTCCACGCGAACACGTGTTTTCGATTTCTTTCGATTCGATTCTTTCTGCTGGGCTGTCAAAGGACGATTTCGATATCCTTTTTCATGAATCTGATTGGTAAAACCACCTGCCTTCAAATCGTTCGTGATCGCCTCACTGGCGTAAGCACTGTCGCCCCAGACCTCTTTGCCGGGGTTGCTGTTATCAAGCAGCGGTTGCACCACCTGACTGTCGTGAACAGAGGCGATGCTCACCTGATAACGTCGAATGAATTTGTGCTTCGCATCAACACTCACATGATTTTTGTAGCCGAAATAATTGACGTTGCGTTTTTTCGTCCAGCGGGCATCGACATCTTTCTGACGTTTCTTATTGGGCTGCGAATCCCATTCTTCCGGGGTTTCGCCTTGCTTAATCTGCTTGTTTTCCTCACGATTGTTGCGTTGCTTCGGGGCAGAAACAATCGTTGCATCAATGATCTGACCTTTTTGTGCAGCATAACCATTGCTTGAAAGGACGGCTTCAAACTGTTCGAACAACGGCTCGATCAACTCTGCTTTGGTGAGTTGATCTCGAAACAGCCAAACGGTTTTTTCATCGGGCACCGTATCGTTTAATTGCAGGTTCAGAAAAGTCATGAAGGAAAATCGGTCAGCGATCTGATATTCAATTTGAAAATCACTCAGGTTATACAACGACTGCAAAATGAGAATCTTGAACATCAGAACAACATCCATCGGGGGGCGTCCCGCATTGCTTTTGTGATCTTTTTGACGGATGATTTCCAGCGTGGGACGAAACAGTTCCCAGTCGATGATCGTGTTGAGCTGAGCAAGCATGTTATCGTACCGCTTGATTTTTTCTCGCCTCACTTGAACGTCGAACAATCCGTGTTGATGCATGTTACTGTTCCCAATGGTGTTGATATCTTCAAATCCCGTTGATAGCACGGTATCCTACAAACACAAGGCCAAAACGCACACCCTTGATTCTGGGAAATCAGAGTAATAAATAGAGGAACCCTGAAACAACAGCATCAGCCGGGACATGAATTGTAATCCGAGCCTGATTGTCCTTCTTCTCAGCTGCCGCCTGCGGTGGGACTACTTTCAATGGTTCAACTGCTTTAGGCTTTGGGGGGGCAACTAGTTTAGGATTGGCAGGTGCTGGCCTGGGAGCACTCGGCTTAACCGCTGAAGGAACCGGTGCTGCTGGCTCTGAATAAGTAGCTGCCGGGATTGGGCTGGTTCGATTCGTTGGACGATGAGT
>JAESQE010000031.1 GCA_016765335.1 Planctomycetaceae bacterium | reverse complement strand
GGCGCTACACTTTTATTCCAATTTACCACTCACCGCCGGGCGCTACGTTTTCTGGCCGTTGTTTACACACAAATCAAAAAAATACTATCTGCTTAGGGAATCTATTCGTCTTACTCGAAGGATGCCTGTGTTGATCTCGCAGGGGTTGTCGTATTTGACCTTGTTTACGTGGCATCAACTGGCAGACTGTATTACAATTCTGCCATGAAATCGTCGATCAAAAAAACTGAGCAGCTGGCAGATACGCTGGTGATTATTGGCGTTGGGCTACTGGGAGGCTCAATCGCGATCGCGGCTCGCGAACGTGGTTTGGTCAACCGGGTCATTGGAGTGGGCCGGTCTCAGGAAAGGCTCGATCANGCCGTCGCTGCCGGGATTCTGGATCAAGGGACTACTGTTTCAATCGACGCTGTAAAGCAGGCTGACTTGGTCATTGTGTGCACCCCGGTCGATTGTATCGCCCAGGAAGTGATTGCGATTCATCCACACCTTTCTGAAACTTGTATCGTGACTGATGTCGGAAGCACTAAAGGTGTTATCTGTCAGCAGATTGATGATGCATTAGGGACAGGGACGCATCGGTTCATTGGCTCTCACCCTTTGGCCGGATCAGAAAAAACAGGCTTTGAAGCGTCAACCTCTGATTTGTTTGAGCACGCAGCTGTGGTCATCACTCCGCAGCAGGAAACGCTGCCAGACCGAACGGAACATTTGAATCGGTTTTGGGCTGCATTGGGGGCGAATGTTATTTTAATGGACCCCAAGGCTCATGATAAAACCTTGGCGATGACAAGTCATCTTCCCCATTTGGTGGCCTCTGCGTTGGCAGCTTCGGTGCAGGAAAAGGATTTGCCTTTGGCAGCAACCGGCTACGGGGATACAACACGTATCGCNGCGGGAGATCCTCAACTGTGGACTTCGATTTTCTTACAAAATCAATCTGCAATGTTAGAAGTTGCCCAGGAATTTCAACAGCGACTATCCACGTTGATTGAAGCGGTGGAAGNTGGCAATGCTGACCGTCTTAGCTCACTACTCGAAGCTGGCAAACGGCATCGAGATCATTGGAAGAAAAAATAACCTGCTGGTGACTTACGCTTGTATTGGCTGGGTTGTGTAGCAACAAGAAGCAACATCCTCAGTTATCGATAAACACTAAAAGCGGGATTCCAGATGTAGGGTGGCGTGCTTGCACCCACCTTCGTGTGCCGATGGATTCCCTCAAACTCAAAACGCTGGGTGAACCTGTCGGTCGTCAATTCTGTGAGCGTAGATAATCAATTGCCGACAGAACCACCCAGCCTTATAGTATCTCCTGAGGGCCCGGGTGACTTTTATTTGCCTGCTCATTCAGTCTGCGTCTTCGGTGTCTTGCGTATCGATTTCAAGAGGGCCTTTGATTTCGTCCATTTCAACTGCGGGCAGAGAAAGGACTTTCACCAGGCAATAAGTGACCATGCATAACACGGTCCCCATTGAGGCAATCATAATTAACCAACCGAGTGGTTCCATAATATAATCTCCTGTTACAAAGTATTTGTTGTGCTTGTGCTGTTGTCGTGGTTTTATGCATCATCATCATCAAGCAGATGGTCAAAGCGACCTTCTTTTTCCCAACGAATCCCTGCAATGTGTACCATCAATAGTAGGAATAAGAAGATACCGCAGATGAACAAGATAGACATCATCGCAACCGGATCTTCTTGAAGTGATTCGAGATACTTGGGGGCTTCGTAGATACAGAATGTGACGAAGATAACAATCAAAAACACTGGTGTGACATACTTAAGCATGAGTTGTACAAAATGTGGAATGCGAATGTGTGCCCCCTGGTGCAGCTCTTTTTCTCCTTTTTCAATGCCAAGAACCCAGCCATAGAGGATGGCCTGAATCATTGCCAATATGAAAATGGCCACCGTACCGACCCAGAAGTCCATCGTATCCAAAGCCTTGAGTCCTTCAGAGAAGTAAACGACAAAGCCAGCTCCCATCATTGAAATGAGTCCCAGGATTGCAGCTGAGGCATGTCGTTTCAGGCCCAGGCCTTCTTCAAAAAATGCAATCACGGGTTGGAGCATCGAAAGGCTGCTGGTGATTGCTGCAATAAACAGCATGAAGAACCACAGAAATCCAAATATTTGCCCCATTGGCATATTGGCGAAAACCTCAGGCAGCGCAACGAAGCCGAGTCCGAATGTTCCATGCTCGGTTGCAGAGGCTCCCAGGAAAATGAAAGCCGCAGGAATTGTAATCAACCCACCCAGGCAGACTTCGAAAAACTCGTTCATACTGCTGGCAGTCAAACCGCTCAGTGCAACGTCGTCTTTTCTTCTTAAGTAACTGGCATAATTAATGATAATACCAAAACCGNCTGAAAGGCTGAAAAAGACCTGACTCGAAGCCGCCAGCCAGGTTTTAGGATTGGTTAATGCACTAAAGTCTGGGTTCCACATCGCACCTAGCCCNCCGATAACATTCTGATCGGGCTTGGTTAAATCGGGTGTCCCTAATGTGAGTACACGAATCAAAACAACGATTGCCAGCACTGCCATAATCGGCATCGCAATCCGGCAGAAGGATTCGATTCCTTTGGTGATTCCTCGGTAGATGAAAATGAAATTCAGGCCAAATGTGATGACCAGTATCCCCAGAAACCAGCGGTTGGTAGCCAGGAATAGATCGCCGTTGTTGCCTTGTCCGGTGAAATCTTTAAAGAAGTCCCCGTAGTTTCCCGGATTGTTTGCGGGCATTAAGGAACCATCCAGGTAGCTGATGGCGTATCCCAGGCACCAAGCTTCAATGACAACGTAATACATGTAAATGATCAGGGGCATTAATAAACCGATGGTGCCCAGGTAGCGAGCTTTGGGGTTTTTGCAAATGACAGCGAAAATCCCCGGGGCTGAGTGGAATCCTCGAACTCCGCCGTATCGTCCCATGGTCCATTCNGCCCAGCANAGCGGAATTCCCAGCACTAATAATGCGATGAAGTAGGGGATCATAAAGGCTCCCCCGCCATTTTGGGCAACTTGTCCGGGGAATCGCAGAAAGTTTCCCAAGCCAACAGCTGAACCAGCTACCGCCAAGATAACACCGATTCGCGTTCCCCAGT
Organism: Planctomycetaceae bacterium; assembly: GCA_016765335.1. Classification (GTDB taxonomy): domain Bacteria; phylum Planctomycetota; class Planctomycetia; order Planctomycetales; family Planctomycetaceae; genus Rubinisphaera. The sequence continues at coordinate 5,080 of JAESQE010000031.1, read as the reverse complement.
TTTCAGCTTTATGCATCCGCTCTCTCCCGTTGCTGCTTATTTTGGTGTCTATTTCATTGCTGATGTAAAACTTATCAGATCGAGCCGTGAGGCGGTACTGTGATCAGAGGATATCAAGCCAACCTTCTGTAATTCAAATAATTCGGTGTTTGGTCTGTATTAAAGGTTTACTATTTGCGGGTTTTAAGGGGATTTGGTCATGTCAAAATTGAAGGGTAATGAGCTTCTTGAGGAGAACTACTGGATTATCAGGATATTTATGCCCGTATTTACACATCTTCCGTTGTTTTTAATCTTAAAATTGCTAGAATCCATCGAGTCGTTCAGTATTAGTGGCTTGCNACTATTTTTGATGTAGGTAAACGGCCTCTGTTTACAACAGTCATGGGACATTATGGATGATTCTATCGTTGATTCTGATCGCCAGTTTCTAGCGGATCTTAACCAGATTGGTTCTGCGACTGTACCTCAGCTGTGTGAGCAGGAAGGGGTTACGGCAACTGCAATTCGTCAGCGGTTGTTACGGTTGCAAGCCGCAGGGCTTGTTTCGCGGCAAAGTGTGCGGGCGACGCGGGGGCGACCACATCACGAATATCAGTTGACGGACGAAGGTCAAAGGGTACTTGGGAATAACTACGCTGAGTTGGCATCGCTTCTTTGGGATCAGCTCAATTTAATTAGTGATGAGCAGGTCAAGAAGAAGATGTTGGCCGGTTTGCGGGATACTTTGGTTAAAAGGTATGGCGCATCAGTTAAAGAAGGAAATATTGCGGATCGCCTGCGTGATTTGAAGCATTCTCTGGTTGACCAAGGTTTTAATATAGAGATTGAGCAGGAAGGGGCATTGCTTACTTTGACAGAGCAAAACTGTCCTTACCACGATTTAGCAAGCAAAGATCACACGATCTGCGACCTGGAGCACGAAGTGTTCGAGAAAATACTCGGAGTTTCTTTAAATTTGTCACAGCGGTGTGTTGATGGTCACAATTGTTGTCGGTTCGAAGTGGCAGAGATTGATATAAAGTGAGTCTGTTCTCTCAAGGCTGCAAGAGGTGCGGTTTCTTGAGAGAGATAGTTGTTGAGGTCATCGCAAGAGTTGTTGATGATTTATTGAGATTGAGAAAACATTTAGTAGAAGCTGATTTCGAAATGAATTCAAAACTGAAAATAGAAAATTTGCATGTCCAAGTGGGCGAAACTCCGATTTTGAAAGGTGTGCACCTTGAAATTTCACAGGGAGAAATCCACGCTTTGATGGGGCCTAATGGTTCCGGGAAAAGCACGCTTGCTTACGCTTTGATGGGGCATCCCAAGTACGTAGTGACACAGGGTTCGATTGACATTGATGGTATCGATGTCAATGAGTTGGATCCTTGTCAGCGAGCACGGCTGGGAATGTTTCTTGCGTTTCAGTATCCGGTGACTATACCGGGAGTGAAGGTTGCAGACTTTTTGAGGCATGCGATTACAAATGTTCGTACTCCGGATCGGAAAGAGGGCGAACCTTTGATGCCGATGAAAGAATTTCGCATCGAGCTTCGTGATACGATGAAGCAATTGAACATGGATCCGGAATTTGCTCGTCGGTATTTGAATGATGGGTTCTCGGGTGGCGAAAAGAAGAGAATGGAAATTCTTCAGTTGGCCATGTTGAAACCTCGTTTTGCGTTGCTTGACGAAACCGATTCTGGTCTCGATAGCGACGCGGTACGTGTTGTGAGTGAAGGGTTGGCTAAGTTATCTGGCCCGGACATGGGCGTGTTGATTATTACGCATCATGAACGTTTACTCGAATACAATATTCCGAATTATACACATGTTATGTTGGCTGGGAAAATTGTTGAAACGGGCGATGCATCGTTGGCACATGACTTACATGCTAATGGTTATGCAGAGGTGCGAAAAAGGCATCCCGAGGAAGCAGCCCAGGAACAAAAACAGCAAGAAGCAACTGTTTGATTTTGAGTTCTGCTGTTTAGTATTGAGTTCTGAAGTTCTACTGGGGTTGGACCCAGTTTACGCTGAATTTTAATTTCAGTATTAATTAAAGGAGCAAGTCGTGTCTACGGATATTGCTGATAATACAGATGTCGGAGTCGGGGCCTATCAATATGGCTTCCATGATTCGACTGACAACTACGCTTTCACAAGCCGCAAAGGGCTTGATGCGGAAATGGTTTCGCAGATTTCAGAAATGAAAGGCGAGCCGGATTGGATGCGTGAATTCCGGTTGCGTTCTCTTGAAATCTTCGATCAAAAGCCGATGCCCAACTGGGGTGGCGATCTGTCACACCTGGATTTTCAGGACATCTACTATTACGTCAAAGCGTCTGACCATCAGGAAAAGTCGTGGGACGATGTTCCCGAAGAAATTCGTAAAACTTATGATCGCCTTGGGATTCCTGAAGCAGAAAAAAAATACCTTTCAGGTGTGAAAGCTCAGTACGAATCCGAAGTGGTTTACGGATCGTTAGATGGAGATCTTGCCAAGCTCGGTGTAATTTTTACCGATACCGTTTCTGCGTTAAGAGATCATCCGGAATTGTTCCGCAAATATTTTGGGACGCTCATTCCGCCATCTGACAACAAGTTTGCTGCCTTGAATTCCGCTGTTTGGTCGGGAGGGTCGTTCATTTACATTCCGCCAGGAGTGAATCTTGAATTTCCGCTTCAAGCGTATTTTCGTATCAATACAGAGAATATGGGGCAGTTCGAACGGACGCTCATTATTGTTGATGAAGGGGCTTCATTGCATTATGTCGAAGGCTGTACCGCACCAACTTATAGCAGCGACAGTTTGCACTCTGCGGTTGTCGAAATTGTGGTCAACAAAGGCGGACGGTGTCGGTACACGACCATTCAGAACTGGTCGAACAATGTGTATAACCTGGTGACCAAAAGGGCAATGGTTTATCAAGATGGCCTGATGGAATGGATAGATGGGAATCTTGGTTCTCGGCTGACGATGAAATATCCAGCGATTTACCTGATGGAACCCGGGGCACGTGGCGAGACGCTTTCGATTGCTTTTGCAAGCAAAGATCAACATCAGGATGCAGGAGCCAAAATGGTTCATTGTGCTCCGAATACAACGAGTAGAATTATCTCTAAGAGTATTACGAAGGACGGCGGACGTGCGAGTTATCGAGGTTTGGTGAAGGTGGAAAAGGGAGCAGTGAATTGTAAATCGAATGTTATTTGCGATGCTCTGATTCTCGATCCTCAATCTCAAAGTGATACTTATCCTTATATTGAGATTGAGGAAAGTGATGTCACGATTGAGCACGAAGCTTCTGTTTCAAAAATTGCAGAAGAACAATTGCTTTACTTGATGAGTCGCGGGCTGACTGAATCCGAGGCCTCTGCGATGATTGTGACTGGTTTTGTAGAGCCGCTGATCAAAGAGCTTCCGATGGAATACGCAGTTGAAATGAATCGTCTGATCGAATTGCAGATGGAAGGCTCGGTTGGCTAGTAAGGTGTTTTAGTGCACCTTGTGGTCTCTCATCTTTACTTGGGCAACTTGGGGTTCCCTTTGTTGTAACAGGTATTTTTCAAACACAATCTCTCCGGAGAATTTACGGCGATGCAGACAGCGATGCCTCATATTTCGATTACAACTTCCGAAGGCTTTGAAGCCTTTTTGGCGACTCGCAATGAGCCAGACTGGTTGGCGCAGCGCCGCAGAGAAGCGTTTGCCTTGTATCAATCATTGTGTGTGGTTGAACTAGACCCGGAAGAATTTCGGCGGGTTGATTTGCGTTTGTTTCGCCCCAATGATTATCAGTTAGTTGCTGATCTACCAGATGGTGACGAGGCGAATCAATTTTCTACATTGATGGAACATCGAGGCGATTTTGGCGGTTCGATTGCTCATACAGACGGGCATCTGGTTCGAAGTGATGTGACATCTGAATTGGTAGAACAGGGCGTCATATTTTGTAGTTTAAGCGAAGCCGTTCTCAAGCATGAAGAATTGGTCAAAAAGTATCTGATGACCAAGGCTGTTTTGCCTGATGCTGATCGATTCAGTGCCTGGCATGCTGCGTTTTGGACAGGCGGTCTTTTTCTGTATGTTCCTCGTCACGTGACAATCGAAAAGCCGCTTCATAGTTTGATTGGATTAGCCAGTTCGAAAGCTGCTGATTACTCGCACACATTAATTGTGCTAGAGCAAGGTGCGAGCGCAACGCTTCTTGAGGAAACAGCTTCAGCTGATGAAAATCTGCCGGGGTTGCACATCGGAGCGATTGAATTGTTGGTCGGCGAAGAGGCTCATTTACGATATGTGCAGCTTCAAAACTGGCATCACAGAGTCTTCCACTTCGCTCATCAATGTGGTCATGTGGGACGAGATGCATCGCTTCAGTGGACTGTTGGTTCGTTGGGAAGCAAGTTTTCGCACGTGCATCAAGATGTGATGCTTAATGGCCAAGGGGCAGATGCCCAGGTTAATGGCATTATTTTTGCTACCGGTCGTCAGAAGCTTTCTTATTACACTCAGCAGTATCATAAAGCACCGAATACCCATTCTGATTTGCTGTATAAAGATGTTGTGTGTGATCGCTCTCGTGTGATTTGGCGAGGGATGATTGAAGTTGACCCTGTGGCACAGAAGACCGACAGCTATCAGCGTAATGATTCGTTGATACTTAGTCATGATGCTCGGGTGGATGCGATTCCGGGGTTGAAAATTGAAGCTGATGGTGTCCGTTGCACACACGGTGCGACCGCAGGGCAGGTTGATGAAGAACAAATTCTGTATTGCATGAGCCGGGGGATTTCTCGCGGTGAAGCGATGCACTTGATCGTGAACGGATTCTTTCAGCAAATTTTTGATCGGATTCCCGTAGAAATCGTGCGAGATACGCTCAGTCAATCTGTGCAGACTAAACTCGGCTTCGATAACTAAGTAGAGTAAATTTCTCGGGTCACTGCGAAGCAAATTCGGTTCGTAGCTGTGAACCTTACAGTGTTATAAAATAAATAGAGGAACGGATATAATGAGCAGCGATAACTGGGAACAGATCGCGACCAAAGAAGAGGTCGAGGGTCAGACGCGTCTTTCGGTAATCGTCGA